>JANPIT010000200.1:0-11134 GCA_031425115.1 Opitutaceae bacterium
ACGCGGAGAGCGCAGAGGAGAAAACCTGTCCTTTTCGCGCCGAGCCCATGCACTCGGCAGGTGAGCCTTTTGAGTAATGGATTCTCTCTCTTTCTGCTCCGCGTCCTCCGCGATCTCCGCGTTTCAACTGCGGAATTTGGGTTAAATAAAACGGGAGCCGCAAAAAGGCGCAGAACGCGCAAGAAAAAGGCCTCTTTCCCAGAGGAGAAAAGGTGTGCTGGTTTTGCGCCTTTTGTGCCTCTTTGCGGCCACGGAATTTTTGCAAATGCCCTGGCAAACGACTTCGCGACGGCGTTTCTGCCGTCGCGAAGCGTGTCGGTCCAAGCGGTGCCGGCCGAGAGCCGGTCACCGCGCGAGGGCAGGCGCCCTTTAAACTTACAACGTGTCGTAGACTTCGATCAGTGCCACGCCGGCGGTGTTGCCCACGCCGGTCACGTGCATGGTATAACTACCGGGCTGGAGTGTGATGAGCAGGGCCGCGTCCCGACCGCCGGCCGCGAGGCCAAACGCGCCGACTTGTGCGGCAGTAGCGGACATCAGCGCCGCCGGCTGGAGGCCGGTTTCCCAATTGTCGTTCGACGCCACTTCCGTGCTGCCGGAGAAGACGATGAGCCGCGGATCGGCGAGCACGCCGGTGACACCAAACGCCGCCAGGCTGGGGCCAACGCCGCGGATCAGCAGCGTTTTCGGGGCGTTCCCGGAAATCACGAGACCGGCGATGAGTGTGCCTTCGCCGGGCGAGACATTCATCCGGGCGGAGACATTGATGACGCGCGCCGCGGAGGTGAGGTCCGCGTCGTAGATCTCGGTCAGCGCCACACCGGTCGCGCTATTTGGGCGGAGGGTGCTGGCGGTGTGTGCGCCGCTATTAAACTGGGCGAGCACCGCGGCATCCTTGCTCCCACTCGCGAGGGCAAACGCTCCGACTCGCGCGGCCATGGTGGCGACCGCGGTGCCATCAGGCTGCCCCGCACTCGTCGTCTGCCAGTCATCGTTCGTCGCCATCGCTCCGGCGGAGCTGAAGACCGTCAACATGGGATCGGCTAGGACATTGGTGACTCCGTAGGCGGCGAGGCCGGGACCGACGCCGCGCACCAGCAGGTTCTTGCCGTTGCCGGAGACCACGAAGCCCATGATCAGCGTCTGTGCGCCCGGACCGGATACGGCGCGAGCGGAGAAGTTCACGATCCGACTCGAAGGCGCTTCCGCGACCACGAGGCGGAGGACGGCGGTGCCGGTGCCTGCGCTGTTGGTGGCGTTGAGCGTGACGAGCGACGTGCCGGGGAACGTGGGCGTGCCCGTGATCGCGCCGGTCAGCGGATTGAGGGTGAGGCCCGCGGGGAGCGCGGACACACTGTAGCTGGTCGGCAGCCCCGTGGCCGCGATGAGGTAGGTAACCAGTGGCGTGCCCGCCGCACCCGCCGCCGTGGTCGGGCTCGTGATGACCGGAGCGACGGTGAGTGGCGCAATCGTCATCGTGAGCGTGGCGGTGCTGCTGCCCGCGGAATTCGTCGCCGTCAGCGTGACGACCGATGTGCCACTGGTAGTCGGCGTGCCATTGATGGCGCCCGTCAAAGGATCGAGCGTGAGGCCCGCCGGCAGACCGGTGGCGCTATACGTCGTCGGCAGTCCAGTCGCGGCGATCAGATAAGTTACGAACGGCGAGCCGACCGTGCCCGGAGCAGTGGTCGGGCTCGTGATCACCGGCGGAACCGTCCGCGGTGCGACCGTAATCGTCAGCGTCGACGTCGCGGTGCCCGCGTTGTTCGACGCGGTGAGCGTGACAATCGAGGTGCCCGGGAGCGTCGGACTTCCGCTGATCACACCCGTGGCGGGGTTGAGCGCGAGGCCGGGCGGAAGACCCGTGGCACCGAAAGTCGTGCCCGTGCCCGACGCCGCAATCGTATACCCAAAGGGCGCGCCGACCGTGGCGGCCGGGGTCACGTTATTGTTGATGATAACGGGGGCGGAATTCGGCGCGACGACGGCAATGATCAACGTGGCGGTGCCCGTGCCCGAGGAGTTGCTGGCGCTGATCTGCACCGCGGTAGAGCCCGCGCTGAGCGGCGTGCCCGTGATCGCACCCGTGGCGGGGACGATGCTCAGGCCGGCCGGAAGCGCGCTCGCGGCATAATTGCTCGGCGAACCGGACGCCGTGATGGAGAAGTTGAATGGCGTGCCCACGGTTGCTCCGGCGGTGAGCGGATTATTCGTGATCAGCGGCGCCGCGCCCGAGGGGGCGACGGTGATCGTCACGGTGGCGTTACCCGTGCCCGTGGCGTTCGTCGCACCGACCAGGACGGCGGTGGTGCCGGCGGCCGTCGGCGTGCCGGAGATAATTCCGGTCGTGGTGCCCATGCTCAAACCCGGGGGCAAGGCGCTCGCGGAGTAACTCGTGGGCGAACCGGAGGCCGTGATCGAAAGGCTGAACGGCGTGCCAGTGGTGCCACCCGCGCTTAGCGGATTGTTCGTGATGATCGGAGCCTGCCCAGCCGGCGCGACCGTGATGGTGACGGTGGCGTTCGCCGTGCCGCCGCCATTGGTGGCGCCCAGCAAAACGTTCGTCGTCCCAGCGGACGTCGGCGTGCCGGAGATGATACCGGTGCCGGACGCCACGCTCAGCCCGGCGGGAAGCGGCGTGGCGGTGTAACTTGAAGGCGAGCCGGTCGCGGTGATCGCGAAGTTGAACGGCGAGCCCACGGTGCCCGCGGCCGTCAGCGGATTATTGGTGATAACCGGAGCGGGGACGGACGAAGCGATGGTCAAGGTGCCGTCGGCGGAGCCCTGATGATTCGGATCGTTGACCTCGGCGTGCACCGCGTAGGAACCGGCGGCAGAAGGCGCGACCGTGCTCCCGTTGTAGGTGATGTTGACGGGAAATCCCGACGGCGTCGTGGTCGCGACCGCGTTCTTCGGCGAACCGTCGTAGGCCTGCGTGAGATTGCTGAGCGAGACGGGGACGGTCTTTTTCGAGACGACGAAGCTTTGCGTCAGCGCAGCAAACGTGTGGGTGAGAATGTGACCGGCTTGAATAACCTCGAGGACCACCGTGCCGGCGCCGGTGAGGGTCACGGTATTGCCGGCCAACGTCGCGGGTCCGCTCACGACCCGGAGGGACGTGGGGAGTCCGGAGCTGGCCGAGGGATTCAGCGTGAACGGGCTGTCGCCGAAAACACGATCGGGGAGCGGCGCGCCAAAGGTCACGGTCTGGCCGACTCTCGCATCGGCGGAAATCACCAGCGTCGCGGTCGTCGAGCCGGCATAGATCGGGCTGTCGATCGTGCCCACCACGGTATACGAGCGCACGGCGGCGGGGACCGAGGTGTTGCCCTCGTGCGTCAGGATCACGCGGAGCCCGGCCGGGGTGGTTGAAACGTCAATCCACTCGAGGGCGTTATAGTCGTTACCGAAATAGACATTGGTGAGATTGGTCAGCGTCACGGTGGCGGCACATTTCGCCGCAGCAAAGGTGCGTGAGACGGGGGCGGCGGCCGCGTAGGTCGAATTGCCCGCCTGGACGGCCTGCAGCGTGACGTTGCCGGTGCCGGTGACGGTCACCGTGTTGCCCGAGATCGTGGCGGGACCACTGGCTACGATCAGCGCGACGGGCAGACCCGAAGTCGAGGTCGGGTTCACGGTGAACGTCGCATCGCACAAACCGCGGTCGGCGACCGGTGCGAAGGTGATCACCTGCGCGAGAGCCGCCGGAGGGCAGGCCGCGACCGCGAAGCTCTGCACCACAGTCGTGGCGGGGGCAAACGTGGTGCTGCCCGCTTGTGTCGCAGTCAACGTCACCGTGCCAAGCGCGCCGGTGAGCGTTAGGGTGTTGCCCGAGAGAGTCGCCGGACCGCTGACGGCCAAGGCTACGGGGAGACCGGAACTCGCGACGGGAGCCACAAAAGTGAACGGCGCATCGCAGGCGGTGCGGCCCGCCAGTGGCCCGAACGTGATCGTCTGTGGGGTGACGGGGACCACGCAGGCCGCGACGACAATACTCTGCGCGACATTCGGGGCCGCGGCGAAGTTCGTGTTACCCGCTTGCGCTGCGGTCAAGATGACGGTGCCGACCGCGCCCGTGAGCGTCACGGTATTGCCGGACAGCGTCGCGGGGCCACTCACGCTCAACGTGACCGGCAACCCGGAACTGGCGACGGGCGCCACAAAGGTGAACGGCGCGTCGCACGCCGTGCGATTGGCAATCGGCGCGAAGGTGATCGTCTGCGCGGCGGGGGCCGGCGCGCACGAAGTGACGACGAAGCTTTGCGTCGTTACTGGCGCAGGAGCGAAATTCGAGTCGCCCGGCTGCGTGGCGGTGAGCACCACCGTGCCCGCGGCGCCGGTGAGCGTGACAGTGTTACCAGAGACCGTGGCGGGACCGCTCACACCCACGGTGACGGGCAAGCCCGCGCTCGACGTCGGCGCGACAAAGGTGAAGGGCAAGTCACACGCGGTATGACCGCCGATCGGGGCAAACGAGATCGTCTGCGCGGCGCGGCCAATGGTGTAGAAAAGGTTGGCGCCGTAACCGACGTTCGTCGGGGTAAACACCAGCGTGCGGTAAACGCCGCCGAGATTCTGAATATCAGTCGCGATGCCCGTCAGCGGATTGAGCCGGCCGAAGAACGTAGTCTGCGTGACGGGATCGAGCCGCAAGTAATAGAACTGGCCGGGTCCAAAACCGAAACCGATGTCCGTCGCCGTGTAAGCCAGATCCGTGAAACCGCGGCCAGAGCCCAGATTCCATCGATCGGTCGGGCCGGAGAGCAACGCGGGCACCAAGCTGCCAAAAACCGTCTGCCCGCTGCCATTGGTGCGAAGATAATAGAACAGATTGGCGCCCCAGCCGCCGGCATCCGCCGCCGCGTAAGAGAGCGCGAAATATCCGGTCGCTCCGCCCGTGGCCGAGGTGCCAGGAACGGACATCGGCTTTTGGTCCGAGACCGTCGGGGTGGCCGGTTGGATCAGCGCGAGGTAGTCACCACTCGTCCGATGATGAATGGTGTAGAAGCTGAGAGGCCCGATCAGGCTGAGATTTTCAGCGACGTAGGTGAGCCCGGAATAGCTATTGGGAGTCAGCGCATTTCCGACGGAGCCTTGCGCGGTGGCGGCGCCGGTCGGCACATAGCTCATGAATCCCGTCGGACTGCCGCCCGGTAGAATCGGGGCGCCCGTGATGCTGAAGAAGTTGGTCGCAGTCGCGCTCCCAAAGCCGGAATTGCCGTCGATATAGCCTAGGCCCGAGAGGTTGCTCCCGATGGCCCAACGCGTGGTAACGGTCGCTGCCGTTGCCCCGGTGGGCGTGATGGTGACAAAGTTGTCCGCCATGGCCCGCGCGCCGGTCAATGTGACCAGCGCTAGTAACTTCATTGTATTATATTTCATCTGGACGTCTGTTTTGCCGGCATATTCGTGGCTAAAAGCGCGATGAAGCAGGTGCTGCAGCAGTGCTGCTCCTCCGACTCACCCCGCCTTGGGGATAGCCTAACGGTCCCCGAATCGGGGTCCTCCGAAGGAACAGTCGTCCACCGCAACGTCCGCAAAGCCGCTGGAGCGGTATTTGTAGACGAAGCTGGAAAAGCGGGCGACCGACATGTCCTGAGTCTGAGGCTTGGCCTCCAGTCGGTCTATGGGGTCCATAGCCATCGGAGTTCCGCCGTGCGGAGCGGCCCATTCTCCTGACAGCTCACGGGGCAAGTGAGATCATCGTTACCGGTTAATCCTACAGCGGGGACCGAGTCAGATTCTCGCCGTTGCGGTCTAAGCCAGATGATCGTCGCATTCGCCAAAGGCCGTCGGAAGCAAGGTGATGAGTGAGTCGCGCGACGTCGGAGATGCGGGGATTCGCCACGCGACTGATTGCTTACGAGGCGAAGGAAAGTGGTTCGTCCGCGATGACAATTCCGGCGGCGTTTCCAGTCAGCGATAAGTTGCGACCTCATCTGATCACGATCATGGGCACCGCCGGTTATCGAGCTCTGCTTTCGCGTGCGCTCGCGCTGGCCAACGTGGAAGTGCGCTGGCTGCGCGGCGTCCATGTCAGGTCCGATGGATCTTTCGAGGGGTTGGAGGAACTTCACTCGCGAATCACGCCGGCCGATTTTTTCGAAGGACGAGTTGAGCTGGTGGCCCAAATGCTCGGGCTGCTGGTCGCGTTCATCGGTGAAAGTTTGACGCTGGGTTTGGTGCGCGAGGCCTGGCCGGCGATTCCCCTCAACGATCTGGCATTGGGAAATGGAGAAAAAAATGAAAACACCAAATAAGCGGGCTAACCTCATCCCGCCGAAAAAAATCGTCGGCAAGCCCTCGAAGGTCACGATCCGCCAGCTCCCAAGCGGCGTGCGCGGTCTCGACGATATTCTGGGGGGCGGACTGCCGGAATTTTCGTTCAACATCATCGGCGGCACGCCCGGTTGCGGAAAAACCACGATGGCGCATCAAATCGCTTTCGCCAATGGGACGCCCCTCAAGCCCGCCCTCTACTTCACCATTCTGGGGGAGCCGGTCCTGAAAATGCTGCGCTATCAGCAGCAGTTTTCCTTCTTCGACGAGACCAAATTGGGCAAGTCCGTCCGCTTTGTTGATCTGTCCGACTTGGTGCTGGAGAAGGATCTGAACGCGGTGCTGATGGAAATCATCAACCAGGTAACCGCCGTCAATGCAGGGGTCGTGGTGGTGGATTCCTTTCGCACCCTGGCCCGCAAAGCGACCGGCGACGTGGGCGAGGTGGAGGTGCAATCCTTCATCCACCGACTCGCGCAGTTCCTGACCAGCTGGGAAGCCACGACTTTCCTCGTTGGCGAATACGAGGCGTGTGAGATCCGCGACAATCCCCTGTTCACGGTCGTCGATGGCATCTTTTGGCTCTCCCAGGTTGCCGAGCGCAATTCGGTGGTGCGGAAATTGCAGATCTTGAAACTGCGCGGCCAAGGGACCGTGCCGGGACTGCATACCATTCGGATTGCAGCGAGCGGGGTGCAGGCCTTCTCGCGCACGCTGGGCCTGACCGATACCAAAACGAAACCGGCGCGGCGCCGGCACCTCTCCGTCGGCGTGCCCGAATTGGACAAGATGCTCGGCGGCGGCATTCTCGAAGGGGACAGCTTGCTGGTGGCCGGGCCCTCGGGCACGGGCAAATCAGCCTTGGCCACGCAGTTTATCGCGGAGGGGATTCGGCGGGGAGAACCGGGCATCATGGCGATCTTCGAGGAGCGCCCCCAAGGCTACACGCAGCGCGCGGGGATGTTCGGGCTGAATCTAAAAGAGGCCCAGGACAACGGCACCCTCGAAACTCTCTACCTTCGCCCACTCGATCTTTCCGTGGATGAAACGATGCAGGAAATTTTGGATGCCATTCAGCGCGTCGGTGCCAAACGCCTCGTGATCGACTCGCTGGTGGGCTTCGAGATGGCGCTGGCGCCCGGCTTCCGCGCCGACTTTCGCGAGTCGCTCTACCGCATGATCGGCGCCTTGACCGGCGCAGGTATCACCATTTTGAGCACGGTGGAGGTGGAGGACAACTTTACCTCGTTTCAGTTTAGTCACTATGCGATTTCGTTTCTCACGGACGATATCATCCGGCTGCGTTACGTGGAGATCGATGGCCAGCTCCGGAAGGTGCTGGTCGTGGTCAAAATGCGCGGTGGAAATCACAGCAAGGATATCCGCGAATATGTCATCACGAGCAAAGGCGTCGTGGTCATCCACCCTCGCCGCACGGATTACCAAGGATTGATCTCGGGCATCCCCGAGCGCACCGGCCCGCGCAAGGCGCAGGAGAGCGAAGCAGCCCCTGAGCCCAAAGCGACCCGGTAGGTGGTCGGATGGGGGCTGACAAATCCTCCGGTCCGATCGACCCATCCCCGTGCGGGGGCACGCTTCACGTTTTGCGCGGTTCGACGATTTTCGTCGTCCGGTCATCCCGAAGGCGAAGCTTGCTCGGAATCGGTTCAGGCATACGACTCTACTCTGATGCCGCGCTGCCGTGCACTTCTCGCCGTTCTGCTCGCCTTCACGTGGTGCTCGGCGGTCATGCATTGCGGCCTGGAGTCCGCGGGATTGCTCCTCGCGCACGAGCATCATGCGCATCATGCGCATCATGCGCACGACGGCCACGCGCATTCGACGCCGCATGGACCAGAGTCTCACGACGACCATGAGCCCGTGGTCGCGCGTGATGTGACGAAGGACAATCAGTTCCGCGTCAGCACGTCCGGCGGATTGGGGTTCGCGCTCACGGGCACGTTGACGGGCTTCGGCCTGTCGGTTCGTCCGCGCTTGGTGGAGGTCGAGGCCCCGCCGAAGCGAACCAGAGCCGATCCGCCTCTCGCTCAAGTCTGGCAGTTTGTGCAGCGGTGTGCGCCGGAATCGGCGGCACCTCCCGTGTTGGGTTGATCAGTCGCCGCTCTCCGCGGCGGCGTGTTTCCGCGTAGCCGGCCTTGGCCTGCGCGCGTGTGGCGTCCTTCCGGACGCGCAACCTCAACGCCTGCCCTCATGCCTTCTCGATTTTTTCTTTTCCTTTGCAGCGCTGCGGCCGTCGCAGCTCAAACCACACCTCTCGCCCTCGACGATGCGATCCGCGTTGCCTGGGCGAACGATCCCACCGTCGCCGCGCTCGCGCTGACGCCGGAGTTCGCGCGCGCCCGGGAGGAACAAGCCGGCATCCGGCCCAACCCGGAATTGGAATTCCGCGGCGGCGTCCCCGTGAAGGGCGACAGCGAATGGGCGGTCGGCATCGGCTTGAATCAGCGACTGCCGCGGCGCGAACGGATCGAACAAGCTCGCGCCTGGGCGCGGCTGGGCGGCGCGGCGGCCGAATTGCATCTGAGGGAACAGCGGCGCCACGTGGCGGGCGAAGTCCGCCGCCTGTATTACGAGACCGCCGTGCTGCAAACGCGCCGGGAGAGCGCGCAGCGTGCCGTCGCGGCGCAGCGCGAATTGCAAACCACGCTCGAACGCCGTCGCGTCGCCGGGGAAATCGCCGCCGCCGACAGCGACGTGCTGGCCTTCGAAGTGACGCGCGCCGAGCAAACGCTCGCCTTGGCGGAAGCAGATGTCGTGGCCGCGCGTGCGCGCCTGCGCAGCCGCTTGCGCCTTCCCGGCGATGCGCCGCTCCTGATCAACGCCGACTTCGAATCGATTCTCGCCCGCCCGATTCCGGGCGAGCCGGCGTCCTTGGAAATCGCCCGACCCGCCCTCGCTTTAGCAGCGCACCGCGTGCGTGAGGCGGAAGCTGCACTCGCGCTCGCCCGGACGGAAACGCGCGGCGACTGGACGGTCGGCGGCGGCCTCGACTTCGAGCGCCGTGCGAACGACTTCACGCGCAAACTCGAAAACGAACCGCGGCTGAGCGTCAGTGCTTCCGTGCCATGGCCGCGAGGCGTCGCCAATCGCGGGGATATCCGCGAGAAACAAGCCGCGGTGCGGATCGCCGAAGCCGAACAGCTGGCGCTCCGCCAGGAACTGGCCGCCGAGATTTCCGCCGCATCGGCGACCGCCCGTGCCCTGCAACCCGTGCTGACCGCGCATCGCGCTGCGCTCACGCCCGCTGCGGCGATTCCCGCCTCGCTGCGCGCCGGCTACGAGCGAGGTGAAGTCACCAGCCTGCAGATTGCTCAGATGCGCCAGCAGCGCTTCGCCCTCGAATCCGATTTCCTCCAAGCCGCCGCCCGCTACGCGACCGCGCTCGCCGAAGCGGAGACCGCCGCCGGCCTCGTCCCTTCCCAGCCCTGATACTCTGCCATGAAACTCTCCCGTTCTTACCTTCTGTTTTTCTTCGCTGCGACCTGTGCCGGAGCGCAGGAGCACAAGCACCCGCATAACGAAGCGCCGGGCGCGCACGCCGCGCCCACGCCCAGCGGCCCGGTGCGACTCACCAAAATGATGGTGGATAATCTCGGACTCGAAACCACCGAGGTAGAACTCAAGCCGATGGAAAAAACGTTCGCGGCGCTCGGATCGGTCGATGCTCAGCCCAGCAAGGTGTCGGCCATCGCATCACGCGTGGCGGGTCGCGTGACCAAGCTGACCGTGCAGGAAGGCCAGCGCGTCAAAGCCGGCGAGCTTCTCCTGGAGGTCGAATCCCGCGTCGTCGCCGATCCTCCCCCACGCCTCACTTTCAAAGCGCCGATGGACGGTGTGATTCTCGAAACGAACGTCGTGCTCGGCGGCACCGTCGAGCCCGACAAGAATCTGCTCACGCTCATCGATCTTACCGCGGTGGATGTCGTCGCGCAGGTGTTCGAGGCGCAGATCGGAGCGGTCAAGCCGGACCAGACGGTCCGCATCAAAGCCATCGCGTATCCGGATTTTACGTTCACCGGGAAAGTGAAGACGACGGCCGCAAATCTGAATCGCGACTCCGGCACGCTGCGGGTGTTCGTTCACACCGAGAATCCCGACGGGAAACTGCTGCCGGGCATGCGGGCCCAGCTCGCGTTTATCACCGAGGAAACCGAAGCCGCCGTCGTCGTGCCCCGCGCCGCCGTGCTGGGCGAAGCAGGAGACCTTTTCGTTTACCGGCAGATCATGACGGCGCCCTTCGCCTACGAACGCACGCCCGTCGTTGTCGGCCTGCGCGACGATCGCTTCATCGAAATCATCGAAGGCGTTCTCCCCGGCGATCGCGTCGTCACGCGCGGCAACTACCAGCTCCAATACGTCAGCGGCGGTGGTGCGCAGAAATTGGAAGACGACCACGGGCACTCCCATGGTCCGGGCGGCCACAAGCACTGAGAACGCGACCATGCTCACCCGACTCATTGCGTTTTCGCTGCGCAACCGGCTCTTCGTGCTCGCGGCCGGCGCGTTGGTGCTCGCCTACGGCGGCTACATCGCCGCCCGGCTGCCGGTGGATGTGTTTCCCGATCTGAACCGCCCGACCGTCACCCTGATGACGGAAGCGCCTGGCCTCGCCCCGGAGGAAGTCGAGACGCTCGTGTCGCTGCCGCTGGAAACTGCGCTCAACGGCGCGCCCGGCGTGAAACGCGTGCGCGCCACGTGCAGCGTGGGGCTCTCGATTGTTTACGTAGAATTCGATTGGGGGCAGGACATCTATCGCGCGCGCCAGCTCGTGCAGGAGCGCATCGCCCTCGCGGAAGCCAAACTCCCGAAGGGCACAGAAGTCCACATGGGGCCC
>JANPIT010000201.1:0-4533 GCA_031425115.1 Opitutaceae bacterium
TTCGCGGTGGTGCGGGTGCCATCGGACGCGACCCAGCTGCGTTCGGGCACGACGCCAATTTTTGACACCGCGCGGGTGCGATAGCGTCCGAAGGTGAGTGACGTCGACTCGATCTCATCCTGCAGCCATTCCGCGCGAAAGTTCAGCGCCACTTCGCCCACGGCGCGACGGCCTCCCAACGCTGCGCCGCTCACCCAAGTGGTGTGTTGGAAGGGATGAATACGCCCGACGGGCGCGAAGCGATTGAACGCGTAGTCGTCTTTGTTGCGCCGATGATAAGCACCCGCCTCGAGAAACTCGCCCTGCCCCCAGCGCGTTCGGTGATTAACGGCGAAGAGCAGCGTCTGCAGATTCTCGGTCTCATTCGAATTGAAAGGCGTGTAGAGGTTCCGCCACCCAAACCGTTTCGCCTGATACCCCGCGAAAAGATCCGTTTGGGCGGAAGCCGTGGAACGCTGCACCCGCCCGTTCATGCGATCGAACTCATGCTCTCCAAACGCGATGGCTCCGTCCGATCGAGAATGCGCGAGTGCTACGTCCGCACCCCAGCGCGCGCCACCCGCCGTGGGCATCGCAACGGCTTGATATATCTCCGCACGCCGCAACCGGAACTCTCCCGCCGCGACGGACGCCGCGCCACCCGTCTGAATCGGGCGCCAACCAAAGCCGACCGCTCCCGCTGTGGCGTTGGTCGCGCCCAACGTGAGGTCGCCGCCCACGCGCACATCGGCCGCCGTCAGCAGCGCGGGTGCGATCGGCAGCTCCGCGAAGTAATGACCGGTCTGAGGATCGACGATGGTCAGCGCGCCAATTTGAAAGGCGGTGTTTTCAAAAATTCCGCCGCGGATGGTGATATCGGCCTGACCCTCCGCGAGGTTCCGGGCGTGAATGTCGACCTGCGGCTCATAGCGCAACGCGGAGACCGGCATCGCGAACGTGCCGGCGGGCGACTGATTGGCGACCCGCGCCGATTGCACGGTCACGACGGGCAAACCCACCGTCCCCTGAGCCCAAAGCCAGGTCGGAACAGCAGACGCGAGGAGGAGGAAAGCGACTTTCACAATCGCGAGGGCTAGCAGGCAACGCCGTGAAAACAAGCCTCTGTTCTAAATTATGCGCCCTCGCCCTTAACAAGGACCGCAGTGCAAAAAAAACCCAGCCACGCGGCTGGGGTAAATGCTAACGGGCGGTGCCTATGGAAGTAACGGCACGCGGGTTCCGCTCAAATCACTCCTCGCCGTCGTTCCCAATCGCTTCCACCGGGCAGCCCTCGAGCGCCTCCATGCATTGGGCCACTTCTTCTTCAGTGGTCGGCTGTTTATGGACAAAGGAATAGCCGCCCTCATCGTGACGCGTAAAGAAGGACGGCGCAGTCTCGCGGCAAAGGTCACAATCGATGCACTGTTGATCGACAAAGAATTTTCCGGAAACGTTATGCGGCCATTTGTCAGTCTTGTTCGCCATATGAGACGACGGACAAAGAGATCAATCGCAGGCCCTGTCAAGTGGGCACCGTGCTGCTGCTGAACTACGCGAGAATCGGTCGAGCATGCGTGCCCAAACCACGGCTGGCGGCTTGTGTTTGCAGAGGGCACCGCTAGCATTTCAGCAATGCTTTCGGATAGGCCTTACATGCGGGCAGAATACCGGCAGGAACGAACCTCCGCGCTCACGTGGTTGATTTCGGCCATGGTCGCCGGATTCGTTCTGCAATTAATGCTGGGATCGTCGTGGCTGCGCGGGGGCGCGCGCTTTGAGGAGGTTCTGGGTCTCACCGCGGGAGGAGTTTCGCGGGGTTGGTTTTGGACGCTGCTGACCCATGTGTTTCTGCACAGCACGAGTTTCCTGGTGCACGGCATTTTCAACGTGGCTGCGCTATTTCTCTTGGGACGTGAATTGCTCCCCATGTTGGGCACTCGCCGCTTCCTCGGATTATTCGCGGCGACAGCAGTGGTGAGTGGAGCGGCGTGGTCCGCGATGCACTGGGGCGACGCAGCGGCGATGCACGTCGGCTCCACCGCCGTGGTCGCGTCGTTGTTTACCGTGTTCGCGTGCTTCTTCCCGAACCAACAGGTGGCATTCCTGTTGCTGTTTTTTCCGGTGACGCTGAAGCCGAAACACGTCGCTTACGCTTTCGTGGCCGTCGGGTTGATGGGCTTTTTCTGCTACGAGCTGCCGCAAAATACCCTCCCCTTCGATCTGCCATTGGCGAGCTCCGCGCACCTCGCCGGCATGCTGACGGGATATCTTTACTACCGCTTCGTTCATGACGGTCGGTGGCTGCGCTCGGAGGATCGCGCCGAGATCGAGCTCCCCCGCTGGATTCGGCGGATAAAGCAGCCCGGCACCCCACCGGCCGTCAGCCTGAGCCCCACGCCGACGATCGCGCCAGCCCGCGAAGACATTCGCGTGGAAGTGGACCGCATCCTTGATAAAATCAACAGCCAGGGCTTCGGTGCCTTGACGTCAGACGAGAAGCGGGTGCTCGATGAGGCACGCGGCCCCCTGACCCGCCGTTGACCCTCGTTCTGCGATAAGCCGCTGAAACAAATCACCTCCGTCCCCCATCTATACGCTATGATCTGCGCCAAAGGATTCCTACGCCGGCTCGCCCTTCCCCTGGCGCTCGCCGTCACCGTCGCAACCGCCGCCTCTGCCGATCGGAAACAATTTTCCACGTCGACTACGCTCGCCGCCGAAGCCAGCACCCTGACCAAGCTTCTCGACGAGCTGCATTACAACCACGACAACGTGCGCAGCTCGGATTACGCCAACGTCATCCCCGACTACATGGGCGACCTCGATGGTCAGCGGCTCTTCTTCCTCGGCACGGATCGCGCCAAGTTCATGGCAGATTACAGCAAGAACGTGTATTACAACACGGCGTTTCTCGGCAATATTAACGCGGCTTACGAAATTTTCTACGTCTACCAAACGCGGGTTGAGAACCGGATCGCGTGGATTTCCGAGCAGCTGAAGAACGATTTCGATTTTTCCGCCAGCGAGACCTACCGCGCCGATCGCGCCAAGTCGGAGTGGCCGGCCGACATGACCGCTTCCGATGAATTGTGGATGAAGCGGCTGAAGTTCGAACTCGTGCAGGAGATGCTCAACAAAAAGACGCTCGATGAGGCAAAGGTGCAGGTGAAGAAACGCTACGATCGCATGTTGAAAAATCTCGGCGAAATCGACGGCAACGAGCTGGCCGAACTTTATCTGACCACCATCGCCAAGCTCTACGATCCGCACTCAACCTACTTTTCCGCGGCGACCTACGAAGACTTCGGAATCCAAATGAAGCTGAAGCTCGTCGGCATCGGCGCGCTCCTCGGCTTGGAAGACGACGTCTGTATTGTTAAAGAAATCGTTCCCGGCGGCCCCGCCGATATCGGCCGCGAGCTAAAGCCGAACGATAAGATCATCTCGGTTTCAGACAAAGGCGCCGAGCCGGTCGAAATCCTCGGGATGAAATTGCGCAAGATCGTCGACAAAATCCGCGGCAAGAAGGGCACCCAAGTCAGTCTCATTGTCCAACCGGCCGACGCCACCGACAGCTCGGTCCGAAAGGAAATCATCATCACGCGCGACACCGTCCAACTGAACTCGGCTCGCGCCCGCGCCGCAGTGTTCGACCTTCCGGGTCCCGATGGTAAGACTCAGCCGGTTGGCGTCATTACGCTTCCGGCGTTTTACGTCGTGGGAGACGACGGTGATACGGACTCGGAGCGCAGTTCAGCCTCGAAGGACGTCGCGATGTTGATCGAGAAACTGAAACAGCAAAACGTCCAAGGCCTGGTGCTCGACCTTCGGCGCAATGGCGGCGGCTACCTCACCGAGGCCATCGAACTCGCGGGCCTCTTCATTCAAAAGGGCCCGGTCGTGCAGGTAAAAAGCTACAACGGCGAAATTCATGTCGATAGCGACCGCGACCCCAAGATCGCCTACACCGGCCCGCTTGCAGTCCTCGTAGACCGTTTCAGCGCTTCGGCGTCCGAGATCGTTACGGGAGCCCTGCAGAATTACGGCCGCGCGATCGTGATTGGAGACAGTTCGACGCACGGCAAGGGTTCGGTGCAGCAGGTGGTCGAAATGAAGCAACTCTCCCGTCAGCTCGCCTTATCGCCTCAAAAGACCGGTGCTGCGAAATTCACGATTCAGAAATATTACCTGCCCAGCGGCGCTTCGACGCAACTCAAGGGCGTGGTGCCCGACATCGTGCTTCCCTCGATCGAGGACTACCTGCCCATTGGCGAAGCGGATCTCCCGCGCGCGCTGGTATGGGACCAAATCCCTACCAGCTTTTTTGATGGCGAACCGCTCGATGCAAAAGTCCTGACACCGCTGCGCCAATCCAGTCTGGAGCGGCAATCGTCGCTCGACGAATTCGCCTACCTCCGGAAAAACGTCGAGTGGTTCAAGAATCGCCAGGAGCAAAAACTGATCTCGATCAACCTCGACGAACGTAAGCGCCAAAAAGCCTCCGACGATGCGTTCCGCAAAGAGATGAAGGCCGAGAAGGAACGCGTCGCGAAG
>JANPIT010000202.1:0-2511 GCA_031425115.1 Opitutaceae bacterium
GCCGCTCGCCTCGGCCGCGGTCATTGCGCTTTTCCTGCGACGCTCAGGTGGGATCGCGGCCGCGATTGCGACGCTCACCGCCGCGGCGATCGCGATCATCTCGGTGATCCTCGCGCTCCACGGCGAGCGTTTCGAGCAGTCGATGGAGTGGCTGACCCTTGGCAAATTCACGCTCTCGATCGGCCTCAAGTTCGATGACCTCGCGGCGCTGATGCTCGTGATCGTCGGCATCGTGGGCGTGTGCGTGCACGTGTTCTCGCTTGGCTACATGCACGACGACGGCGCCCGTGCGCGCTACTTCGGCGGGCTGTCGATCTTCATGTTTTCGATGCTCGGCATCGTTTTTGCCGACAATCTTTTCATGATGTTCATCTTTTGGGAGCTGGTCGGTTTCAGCTCCTGGCTGCTCATCAATCATTACATGGACAAGCAGTCCGCGGCGGACGCTTCGAAGAAAGCGTTCATCGCAAACCGCGTGGGCGACTTCGGCTTTCTCCTCGGCATCGTCTGGTGTTACGCGCAATTCGGGACGACGAATCTCACGGAGTTGGCGAAGGTCGTCGATGGCGGCGCTGCGGTTGCGACCGGCATTCCGCTGTTGTTGTTCTGTGGCGCGGTCGGCAAGTCCGCGCAGATCCCGCTGCATGTTTGGCTGCCCGACGCGATGGAAGGCCCGACGCCCGTCTCGGCGCTCATCCATGCCGCGACGATGGTGGCCGCCGGTATCTACATGCTGTGCCGGATCAACGCGCTGATGGTGCCCGATGCGTTGACGGTGATCATGTGGACTGGCACGGCGACAGCGCTCTACGCTGCGCTATGCGCGATCACGCAGAGCGATATCAAGAAGGTCCTCGCTTACTCGACGCTCTCGCAGCTCGGCTACATGGTCGCGACTTTTGGTCTCGGATCGTTAAACGTGGCGCACGGCGATCACTCGCATCTCGTGGCGACGGGCGTGGGCGCCGCGATGTTTCACCTCACGACGCACGCGTTTTTCAAGGCGCTGATGTTCCTCGGTTCCGGCTCGGTGATCCACGGCTGTCACCACGAACAGGATATCTTCAAGATGGGTGGCCTTTCCAAAAAGATGCCGCTGACGTTCATCACGTTCACGATCGGCGTGCTCGCGATTATCGGCATGCCGGGGCTGGCGGGCTTCTTTTCGAAGGATGCGATTCTCTATCTTGCCTACGCGAAGAGCACGCCGGTGTTTGTGCTCCTCGCGTTCACCGCGGTCCTGACGGCGTTCTACATGGTGCGCATGTGGAAAATCGTTTTCCTCGGCACGCCCCGCACGGAGTCGGCCGATCACGCGCACGAAGGTGGTCTCTCGATGACGGCGCCGCTCGTAGCGCTCGGGGCGCTTTCGGTCGTCGGTGGTTACGGCTGGTTTTATACGAAAGTGTGGAGCGGCAAGTTCGACGAAGTGATCGATCTCGTGCCGCATCCGCCGACCGAGGGACCCGCGCACATGATCGTGCTCGTAACGAGTATCGCGGTGATGCTGGTCGGCGCGCTCGCGGCCTTCGTGCTCTACAAGCCCGCGCCGACCGACGCGCTCGCGGTAAAATCGCCGGGCCTCTTCGGCCTGCTCGGCGCGCTCAAACTCTCCTTCGATCGCGTTTACGATTATTACGTGGCCAAGGTCCAGCAGCGGTTCGCGATGCTGCTGAATTTTATCGAACAGATCCTGCTCGCGGGCGTGATTGTGCGCGGGCTGGCGGGGATCGTCGGCTTGTTCGGTCTCGGCGCGCGCGCCCTGCATGTGGGCAACGTCAACGCCTACGCTTACTGGTTCCTGCTCGGCATCGTGGCGCTCTGGGCGCTCGCGACGGGCGTGATGACTTTTTGAAGCGATGAGCCAACTCCTGCAAGATACTCTGTTGTTAGCCATCGCGGCTCCACTCGCCCTCGCTCTCGCGATCGGGTTGGGACTGCCGAAGCGCTGGTCGGTGCGGCTCGCGTATGTCGGCTTTGCGATTCCGGCGCTCGTTGCGCTGTATCTCTGGTGGGCATTTGCGGCCGCGCCGAAAACCGACGGCTATGCCTTTCTCACTCGCTACTCCACGGGGCTGGATGGACTGGGCATCGGTTTGAAGCTGGGCCTCAACGGCATCTCGATGCCGCTCTTTGTCATGGCGGGGATTGTCGGTCTCGCGGCCGGACTCTTCGCGATTCAATCGCAGGCGGAGCGGTTGAAAATTTACCTCATGCTGCTGCTGATCATGCAGGCCGGCTTGATGGGCGTATTCGCGAGCGTGGACATTTTCTTTTTCTACTTCTTCCACGAGCTCGCGCTCATCCCGACCTTTATCATGGTGGGCGTGTGGGGCGGTCGCGATCGCAGCTATGCGGCGATGAAGATGACGATCTACCTCACGGTCGGCGCGATGATCTCCCTGATCGGCTTGATCGCGCTCTACGTGAAGAGCGGGGCGAACAGCTTCGACTTGATCGCGTTGAAGGCGCACCTCGCGGCCAATCCGATCGCGGCCACGGTGCAGAATA
>JANPIT010000203.1:0-8313 GCA_031425115.1 Opitutaceae bacterium
CCTGACTTGCCGATCAGCGTGCGGGCCGAGGAGATCACGGCGGCCATCCAGGAGCACCAGGTGGTGATTCTGGCAGGCGAGACGGGCTCGGGCAAAACCACGCAGATCCCAAAAATGTGTCTCGCGGCCGGTCGAGGCACGCGGGGCCGGATCGCGTGCACCCAGCCGCGGCGGGTGGCGGCGTTGTCGATATCGCGCCGCGTGGCGGAGGAACTCAACGTCGAGTGGGGCCGCGAGGTCGGCTGTAAGATTCGTTTCAACGATCAGACGACGTCGCGCACCGTAATCAAATTTCTCACGGACGGCATGCTGCTCGCCGAGGTGCAGGGCGATCCGATGATGCGCGAATACGATACGATCATCATCGACGAGGCGCATGAGCGTTCGCTGAACATCGATTTCCTCCTCGGGCATCTGCGCACGCTGCGCTACAAGCGGCCGGATCTTAAGATCATCATCACCTCGGCGACGATCGACACGGAGGCGTTCAGCGCAGCGTTCGATGGCGCGCCGGTCGTGCTGGTGGAGGGGCGCACCTTTCCGGTGGAGGTGATCTATGCTCCGCTCGATTCGCTGGGCAGCGATGCCGCGGAAGGCGACGAGCGCGAAGCGCGGGCCGAGGCGCTTCACTACATCGACGGGGCGGTGGAGGCGGTCGAGCGCGTGGTGCACGAAAGCGAGAAAGGCGACCTGTTGGTCTTTCTCCCGAGCGAGCGTGATATCCGCGAGCTGGGCGATTTGCTCGAGGGTCGGCGCCTGCGCAATTGCGAGGTGATTCCGATGTTCGGCCGGCTGACCAATGCCGAGCAGCAACGGGTTTTCGCCACGACGCAGCGACGGAAAATTGTCCTCGCCACGAATATCGCCGAGACCTCGCTCACGATCCCCGGCATTCGTTTCGTGATCGATACGGGCCTCGCCCGGCTCAGTCGCTATTCGCCGCAAGCGCGCACGCGGCGGCTGCCGATCGAACCCGTGTCGCAGTCGAGCGCCGATCAGCGCAAAGGCCGCAGCGGTCGCGTAGCCGAGGGTGTGTGCATCCGACTGTATTCAGAAAAGGACTTCCTGGAACGTCCCCGTTTCACGCAGCCGGAAATCCAACGCGCGAATCTCGCGGATGTGATTCTGCGGATGAAGGCGTTCGGGCTCGGTGATATCGAGCGGTTCCCTTTCATCAACATGCCGGCGGCGAAATCGATCCGCGCGGGCTATGCGCTGCTGGAGGAATTGGGCGCGCTGGAGCCCGAGGGTAGGGCGAACCGTCCCGGTGAGCCATGCGCGGAGCCAGGCAAGCCGCGGCTCGGCGAGGACGCCTCGCCCTACCTCCGCGAACTCACGCCGCTCGGCCGCGAACTCGCGCGGCTTCCCGTCGATCCCACCGTGGGACGGATGATTCTGCAGGCGCGGACCGAGAAAGCGTTGCGCGAGGTGCTGGTGATCGCCGCGGGACTTTCGATTCAGGATCCGCGGGAGCGGCCAATGGACAAGCAGCAGCAAGCGGACGCTGCCCACCGGCGTTTCGTGCACCCCGATTCGGATTTTCTCACGCTGCTGAATGTCTGGGAGTCGTGGCACGATGAATTCGAAAACCTCTCGCAAGCCAAATTGCGCCGCTTTTGTCGGGATCATTTTCTAAGTTACACGCGCATGCGCGAGTGGCGTGACGTTCACGCGCAACTGCTCGACACGCTGAAAGAGCGCGAAGACTTCCGGATGACGTCGGCGTATCACGGCCTGAAAGTGATTGATGAGAAGACGACGGTCTTTGGCACGCCGTCGTATCGCGCGATTCACCGCAGCATCCTAGCCGGCCTGCTCGGGAATATAGCGCACCTTGACGAGGAGAATGGCGGCTACAAGGCGACGCACGACCGGCGCGTGGTGTTGTTTCCCGGCTCGGTCCTGCACCGGCGGGATGACTCGCGGGGAAAACCGGCGCGCGGCGGGCCGACCGCCCCGAAGGACGCGCCCAAGCCGAAGACACCGCGCTGGATCGTCGCGGCCGAAGTGATGGAGACCGCGAAACTCTTCGCGCGCACCTGCGCGCGACTGGATCCGCAATGGGCGCTCGATCTCGGCGCGCATCTGGTGCGCGTCGCGCACAGCGAACCGTTCTGGCACGAGCAAAACGGCCGCGTGATGGTCAAGCAGCGCACGCGCCTCTATGGACTCGAGCTCGACAGCCGCGGCGTGAGTTACGGGAAGATCGATCCGGAGCACGCGACGGAGATTTTTATTCGCGAGGGATTGGTAAACGACACGATCACGTTCCCCCTCGATTTCATCGCCCTCAACCGAGCCGTGCGCGAGAAGCTCGAAGACATGCTCACGCGTGCGCGCGATAGCGGGTATCTCAATCTCGATGAAGCGGCGTATCGGTTTTACGCGGAGCGCTTGATGCCGGTCCGGACTCAGGGGGTGGGGCTGGCTGTCCCTAGCCAGCCTGGCTTGCAGGGCGAAGCGTCGGCGGGAACTCAGGCCGGCTCGGAGAGCCGGCCCCACCCAGGCATTTCGAGCGTCGCGGAGTTGGTTGACCTGGTGCGCGAACGGCGCGAGGCAGATCCGCGCTTTCTAATGATGGAGCCGGAGAACCTGCGCGATCCCGACACGATCAATCACGATGCGAATGCGTTTCCCGAAGTGTTGCCACTGCAGACGAGTGCGCTGCCGCTGAACTACGCCTACAAGCCAGGGCAGGAGGACGACGGCGTCACACTGGCGGTGAGCGTGCGGGAGGCCGAAGCGTTGACGGCGGCGGCGCTCGACTGGGCGGTGCCCGGCCACCTCGAAGCGAAGGTTGAGCATTACTTACGCGCGCTGCCGAAGGAACTGCGCCGCGGTTTTGTGCCGTTGGGTGAGACGGCAAAAAGTCTCGCGACGCAGCTGGCGTCCCGCCACCGGCTCACGGCTGGACGCGAATCGTTGCCCCAAGCGCTCGCCGCGGAGATCGCCGAGCGCTTCCGCATCGCACTCGATCCCGCCGTCTGGGCGGACAAGGCGCCACCCGATCACCTTCGGGTGCGCGTGCGGGTGGTCGATGCCGCGGGCAAGGAGTTGGCGGCGAGTCGCGAGCTGGACGAGATTCGATCGGCGCTGCAGTTGCAGTCGCGCGAAGCGAGCGTGGCGGTGGCGCGGGAAGATCCGTCGGCCTGGCGCGCCGTCCGGGCGAAATGGGAAACGCCCGAGCACACCACGTGGGTGTGGGACGAGGTGCCGGAGCGCGTGCTGGCGACCGAACAGGCGGGCGCGCCGGTCTATGCATTTCCGGGACTGTTGGCGGGCCGCGACGGCGTCGCGCGGCGACTTTTCAAGACGCCGGAAGAAGCGACGACGGCAACGCGGCGCGGGATTGCCGCTCTGCTGGAGCGCCAGGTGGGGCACGAGCTGATGTGGCTGCAGCGGGACTTGCGCGCGATGCGCGAGCTGGGGCCGCTCACTGCAACGCTCGCGCCGATGGACGAACTGCAGGAGCAGGCCTTCGGGTCGATTCGGCGCTGGGTGACGGAGCGGGCGATCGCGCCGCTCAATGCGCCGACGTTCGCCACGGTGCTCGACCGCGCAAAATCCGATCTCCGCGGGCTGGTGCCGCGGTTCGTGGATTTGCTCCGCGAGATTCTGAATCTACGCAGCGAATTGCTCGTGCTGCCGGGTGCACCTGCGACCTTGGCGCGCGACGTCGAGGCGTTGGTGCCGGGGAATTTTTTGAGCACCACGCCTTACGGCCAGCTCGCGCACTTCCCCCGCTATTTGAAGGCGATGAAGATGCGAGCGGAGCGGGCGAAAAAAAATCCGGCGAAGGATGGCGAGCGCGCGGCGCAGCTGGCGCCGTTTGTCGCAGCGGCGGCGAAGGCGCCGCGAACATCTGAAGCGGAGGCGTTTCGCTGGCTGGTGGAAGAGTTGCGGGTGAGTCTGTTTGCGCAGGAGTTCGGCACGGCGGAACCGGTGTCGGTCGTGAAACTGGAACGCGCGCTGGCGGCGTTGCGCGGCCACGTCGTCGCGCCAGTGACGACGCCTCCCGCGGCAAAACCCATCGTGGCCGCGGCGGTGGGGACGCCGAAGAAATCCACGCCGCTCAAGAATCTCGGGGCGCTGGATAAACTGTTTTCGCGGTAGAGCGGCGCGGCGAATCCGTTTCAGGTTGGAGCGGCGCACGCACGCGAGCTGCCGTCCAAGCGGACGGAAACTACTCTGGCTTCTCGATCGTATTGGGGAGTTCGTTACGGTCGTCGGACCCGCGCGGAAAGTGAGCGGCCAGCAAGGTGCCGGCGCGTTCGATGCCGAGGACGAGGCCCTCGGTGAATTCGGCGCGGGCGAAACAGGCGGTCATCGCGGTCGCGAGTTCGCGCCAGAACGCGTCGCCGCATTTTTCGTGCACGCCGCGATCGCCGATCACGGCGAAGGTGTGCGAGGTGGGCGCGAGAAAGATGAGCACGCCATTGCGCGCCTCGGTCTTGGTCATGCCGAGTCGCTCGAATTCCTTTTGCGCAGCGAGGACCGGCTCTTCGGTTTTGCGCGGCGAGACGACGACGCGAATCTCACCGGAGGTGCGCAATTCGGCGGCGCCAATAGCGGCGACGATGCGCTGCTCGTCGATGGGCGGGGTGGAGGAGAAGAGGCTCATCACCATTTCCCTCCCGCGCCGCCGCCGCCGAAGCTGCCGCCACCACCAGAAAATGAGCCCCCGCCGCCGGACGAGCCGCCGCCCCAACTGCCCCCGCCGAAGCCGCCGCCGCCCATCCAAATCGTGCGTCGGCCGCCGCGGCCGTAGACTTGGCGCCGTCCACGTCGGCCGCCGAGCCCGAACAAGATGAGGACGACGAAAAAAATCAAAAAGTTGATGCCGCCGCCGGCCTGGGTGCCCTTCGCGCTGTCGGCGGCGATGCGGCCCGTGCCGCGATACTCACCGCGCGCCGCCGCCATCAAAGCGCGGACGCCGGCGCTCAGGCCCCCATCGAAATCACCCGCGCGAAACCGCGGCACGATCTCGTTTTCAATGATTTGTTTGCAGAGCGCGTCGGGCAGGGCGCCCTCCAGGCCGTAGCCCGTGACGATGCGAACGTCGCGGCTTTCCTGGAAAACGAAGAGCACCGCGCCGTTCGCCCGCTCCTTTTGGCCGACGCGCCAACGCTGCGCCACGCGCACGGCGTAATCTTCGACAGATGAGTCGGACTGCATCCGCGGATAAATCGCGACCACGATCTGATTCGAGGTGTCGCGTTCGAATTGCGCGAGTTCGCTGTTCAACTGCGCAGCGGTCTCGCGCCGGACGACGCTGGCGTAGTCGTTGAAATGATTCGGCGGCGCAGGCGGGATCGTCTCTGCCGCGCGGAGGAAACTTCCGACGACGAAACAGGCGAGCAGGGCGAAAGTGACACGGGCGGCGAGCAGATGCTGCCCGACGAACCCGCGCGGCCACCCGAAACGTGCACCATCGCTCGCCACGGATGCGCTCACGGCGATTTTTTGCCGAAGTCGAATTTCACTTCCGGAGGCCGGTCCGAGCCGGGTGTCGCGCTGAAGTAAGGCCGCGCCGAGTGGCCGAACATGCCGGCGAGTAACGCGGCGGGAAACCGTTTGATCGCGGTGTTGTAGGCTTGGACGGTTTCATTGAAACGGCCGCGTTCAACGGTGATGCGGTTTTCCGTGCCCTCGAGCTGCGCTTGTAAATCGCGGAAGGCGGCGGTCGCTTTCAAATCAGGATACCGTTCCGCGACGACGAGCAGGCGTGAGAGCGCAGTGCCGAGCTGGCCTTGGGCGCGCTCGAATTCCACGAGCTGCTGCGGATCGCGCGGGGCGGCGGTGGCGGGGACGGTCACGCGTCCGACCGATGCGCGCGCTTCCACCACCTCGGCGAGCGTGGATTTCTCGAAGTTGGCTGCGCCCGAGACGGTGTTCACGAGATTTGGAATCAAGTCCGCCCGGCGCTGATACACATTCTGCACCTGAGCCCACGCGGCGTCGGTGCCCTGCTGCAACGTGACGAGACGATTGTAGATACCGGAGCCCCACAGGGCCATCATGACGAGACCAGCGATTAGGACGCCCAATACGACGAGAATTATTTTTCCTGCGCTCATGCGACCATGATGCCGCGAATCGCTTTCTGCGCAAGAGGCTCGCCTGCGGGCGGGTGCGACGAGCGGTGTGCCGTGCCCGTGTCGCCAAGAAAAGCGGGGGCTTTCAGGTTGCAGCAGTCGGGGCCGCTCGCACACTCCGCGCACCCCTAGTTACCCTATGAATGCACCCCTCACTGCCATCCTGGAACGGAAAGGAAGAAAAGTATTCTCCATCGCGCCGACCGTCACCGTGTCTGACGCCGTCGCCGAAATGAATCGTAATCGCGTCGGCTCGATCCTCGTGCTCGACGGCGGGCGCCTCGTCGGAATTTTCACCGAGCGTGACGTGTTGCGGCGCGTGGTTGGCGCGGGCCTCGAGCCGCGCACGACTTTATTGGCGGCGGTGATGACGACAGATTTGATCACGATCTCGCCCGATGCCTCGGTGGAAGAGACGATGATGATCTTTACGGAAAAGCGATGCCGCCATCTCCCGGTGGTGGAGCACGGGCAATTGGTCGGCACCATTTCCATCGGCGACATCACGCGCTGGATGGCCGATTCTCATCGGGTGGAAGCGGAGCACCTAAAAAATTACATCACGGGTGGTTTTTCGACGTGAACGAGGCCGCGAGGCGGTTGCGCGTTAATGCGGGTTTCGCCGGAATCACGCTGTTGATCCTGGCGGGGACTTTCGGATTAAGCGGCTGCCTCGTCTACAAGGTTGTCAGCACTCCGGTCAAACTTGCGGCCACCACGGTCGTGGTCGCGGGGGAGACCGCGGGCGCCGTGGTGACGACCACCGGGAAACTTGCGGTAAGCGGCGTCAACGCGATCGGGAATGTGGGGAGTGGCGGCATCGATGCGGCGGCGAAACTCGCGCAGGCGGGCATGGTGACTTTTGTGGATGCATCGACGGGTGCGGTGGTGCGCGTGCCGTGGCGCGAAGGGATGACGCTCGCGGGAGCGGGCGCGGCAGCCCGACTTGATCTGGCGCGGCGAGCGGTAGATGTGGTGCGGGCGGGGAGGGTGATTTATTCTGCGACGCGGCCGAGTGGAGAAGGTGCGGCGCTGGCTTCGGGTGACGTGGTGCGGATCGGTCAGTGAAGGCAGTTTCGCGGCCTTGCGTTTCAAATGACTTTCACGTCAGCGCGTCTTGCCAAGCGGCGTAGATTGGCCTTCCTCGCGCCTAATGGATCTCGAGACTGCCCGCCGCCACATTCAGACGACCATCGACCGCATGCGTGCGGCCTATTTGAAGCCGGTGTTCGACGAGTGGGCGATCCTGACGGTCCCGGCCAAGGTGGGCGGCGTCGTCGCTTATGCGGGTCCGCGGGCGGAAGCCTTTAAGCGGAATCTGGTCGACGATGCGGAGCCGCTGCGGGCTCTGACCAAGGGCAAGCAATTTTCGGAAGGCGACCTGGAATTCGTGCCGGACGCCGCGGATACTCGTTACGATGCGTTCATGAAGATCGGCCCCACGAGCTATCTGGTCCTGAACCACACGGTGAAAACGATGACGGAGATTGCGGCCGACTCGAAGTGGCTGGGCGCACAGGTGCCGCTGTTTGAACTCGGGGAAAAATTTCGCGCGGATCCGCTGGAGACCTGAGCGCGCGCTAGGCTTGGAGACGCTGCGCCCTCGTCGCGTGCAGCACCAAACGCGGCGAGGGCGCCGCGTCGCCATTTTTCACATCAAGATTTTTCACATCAAGATTTTTCACATCAAGCCGGCAGCGAGAAACCACGCGTATCCCGCAATCAGTGGCCAGCCCATCCAGCGCGGCAGGCCATTCGCGAGCCAGACGCAGAGTGCGTGCACCAGGAAAGCACCCGCGAGGAGGGCGATGCCGATTTCGAAAAATCCCGGCAGCTTGAGTGGTTGCAGGAGGGCGCTTAGACCCAGGCAAAGCGGAATGCAGATGTGGCCGTCGCCCACCTGCGACGCATAGGCGATGTCAGCCCGGCGGCGGGCGGCGTAGTAGAACGCGAGCAACGCATTGGGCACCACCATCAGCCAGCCACTGAGCCAGCCGAGATTCCTGGCGTTGATGAAGGTGCCTTGTTGTGCTGACAACCAGGATACGAGCCACTCGAGGCTCGAATACACGGCGGCCGCGCCGAGCAACACGATGAACGCATCCAGGTAGAAAGCCGGGCCGAAACTGGAGCGCTGCCGCACGTTGTGCTTCAACACGTCGAAGACCTGGAAGCTCTGCCAAAAAAGAAACAGGCCCACGAGCACGAGGCCGTCGCT
>JANPIT010000204.1:0-6187 GCA_031425115.1 Opitutaceae bacterium
CGCTCGACGATTCCGCGACCGCCGCGCTCTGCGCCGAAGCCGCGGCACGGGGCCACAAAGTCGTCCCCGCCGTAAACGCATCGAAGTCGGGCGCCGCGTTGCTCGCCCTCGCGGGAATGACCGACGCGAAGCAGACCGCGGACGACGTGCTCAAAGTGGGCGGACCGAAAGGCGTCTCCACGTTCTATGGCTACTATGTGCTGCAGGCGCTCGCGAAAGCCGGCGAAACCGACACCGCGCTCGACTTCATCTCGCAGTATTGGGGCGCGATGCTCGACCTCGGCGCCACGACGTTTTGGGAGGACTTTGACCTCGATTGGACGGCCAACGCCGCGCGCATCGACGAGCTCGTGCCCGAGGGAAAGAAGGATGTGCACGGAGGCTACGGCGCGTATTGCTATATCGGATTCAGGCATAGCCTGTGCCACGGCTGGGCGAGTGGGCCGACGGCCTGGATGAGCGAAAATGTCCTCGGCATCACGCCGCTGGAGCCTGGCTTCAAACGCGTGCGCATCGTGCCGCAGCTCGGCCGGCTGAAGTGGGCGGAAGGCGCCTACCCCACGCCGCTCGGTGCAATCAAGGTCCGGCACGAGCGCCAGGCCGACGGCACCGTGAAATCCCAAATCGACGCCCCTGCCGGCATCGTCGTGGTCCGCCAATAAAACTCATCTTCCCGCCCATGATCCTACCCTTGTCGATTTCTCTCCGGCGCGGCGCTGCCGTCGCTTTTGTCACGAGCCTGTTTTTCCCGGTGCTTTCTGCGACTGCGGCGCAGGCGGTTTTCCCAGAGCCCGCCGGGGCCGACACCGCGGGCTTTGTCTCCATCTTCGATGGCCAGACACTTTCCGGCTGGGATGCCGATCCCAAATACTGGCGGGTTGAGGGCGGCACGCTCGTGGGCGAGGTCACGCCCGAAACGCTGCTGAAGGCGAACTCGTTCGCGATCTGGCGGGGTGGCGCGCCGGCGGACTTCGAGCTGAGGGTGGAGTATCGCGTCAGCGCTGCGGGTAATAGCGGAATTAACTACCGCAGCGTCGAGGTGCCCACGCCGGCCTTCGCTCTCAAAGGTTATCAGTGCGATATCGACGGCCCGCTGCGCCACACCGGCCAGAACTACGAGGAGCGTGGACGGACTTTCCTCGCGTTGCGCGGCCAAGTCACTCGCCTCACGGCCGCCGCAAAACCCGCGATTATCGGTGCGGTCGGCGACAAGACTGCGCTCGCGGCCCACGTGCGGGCCGGCGAATGGAACCAGGTTCACCTGATCATCCGCGGCAACGTGCTTACGCATCTCATCAACGGCCAAGCGATGAGCATCGTCATCGACGAGGATGCCGCGCAGCGCACCGCCGCCGGGCTCATCGGAGTCCAGGTTCACGTCGGGCCGCCCATGAAAATCGAATACCGCAATTTCCTGCTGAAAACTCTCCCCTCAGTCACGGCCGCGTCTGCGCCCGCCACTGCGAAATAGCCTGCTTTCCGCCTCGCCGCTCCCCTCGATGAACTCTCCGCTTTCTTTTTTCCTTTCGGCACGGGCCGCACTCTTCCTGCCGTTGTTGGCCCTCCTCGCGGCTGCTCCAGCTGTCGTGCGCGCCCAGTCGGGCCCGCCCGTGGTCAAGCTCGCCGCGCTGCGCTGCGAATACCTCGTTGCTCCCGACAACATCGACAGCCCGGCGCCGCGCCTTTCGTGGCGCATCGAGTCGGACCGGCGCGGGGCCGCGCAAACGGCATGGCAGATCCGCGTCGCCTCCTCGGCCGCAAAACTCGCCGCGGGCGAAACGGACCTCTGGGATTCCGGTCGTGTCACCGGCTCGGCCACTAACCAGATCGCCTACGCCGGGCGCGCGCTCGCCTCACGGGCGGAGTGCTTTTGGCAGGTGCAGATTTGGGACGAACTTGGCCAGGCCTCCGGCTGGAGCGCACTGGCGCGCTGGTCGATGGGTCTTTTGAAACCGGAGGATTGGCGTGCCGAATGGATTTCGCATCGCGACGAGGAAGCGCTGCACACCGACCGCAAAACGCTGCACCTGCCGGCGCCGCGAACCTATCGGAAGGAATTCGCCACAGGCAAAACCGTGAAGCGAGCCGTCGTCTACGCCTCGGCGCTCGGCATCTACGATCTCTATTGCAACGGCCAGCGCGTGGGCGACGCGTATTTCCAGCCCGGCTGGTCGGACTATCTCCAGCGCGCGTATTATCGCAGCCATGACGTGACTGCGTTGTTGCGGAGCGGCGGCGCCAACGCCCTCGGTGCCATCGTGGCGGACGGCTGGTATTCCGGCTATCTCGGCTACGCGCTGCTGGTCGGTTACGGCCCGAACAAAGTCGGCCGCTATTTCTACGGGAAAACTCCCGCGTTCGCCGCGCAGCTCGAGATCGATTACACCGACGGCTCGCACGAACGCGTGGTCACCGACGGAAGCTGGCAGGTGACGGATCGCGGGCCCACGCGCGAAGCCGATTTTCTGATGGGCGAGGCCTACGACGCGCGGGCCGAACTCGGCAATTGGTCGTCGCCGGGCTTCGCCGCGAAGGAGTGGGCGGGCGCCGTGCGCGCCGGTTCGAATCCCCGGGCGAAGGCCGTTTACTCCGACGCGGCCGGGCAGCGGGAAATGGATCTCGGCTTCGTGCCTCCGCCCAAGATGCAGGCCTATTCCGCGCCGCCGATTCGGGTGACGCAGGAGCTGCCGGCGAAGAAAATCACGGAGCCCAAGCCGGGCGTCTATGTTTTCGATCTCGGGCAGAATTTCGCCGGCCTCGTGCGCCTGAAAGTGAAAGGCCCCGCCGGCACGCAGGTGCGCCTGCGTTTCGGCGAGATGGTGAACCAGGACGGCACCATCATGACGGAGAACCTCCGCAAGGCGCGCGCGACCGACTTCTACACGCTGCGCGGCGATCCCGCCGGCGAGACGTGGTCGCCGCGTTTCACGTATCATGGTTTCCAATATGTCGAGCTCACCGGCCTCGCGGAAAAGCCCGCGCTCGACGCGATCACCGGTCTCGTGCTGCACAACGACACGCCGCTGGCGGGCAGCTTCGAATGCAGCGATCCCGTGCTCACGCAGTTCGGCCTTAACGCCCAGTGGACGCAGCGCGCCAACTTCATCGAGGTCCCCACGGACTGCCCGCAACGCGACGAGCGCCTCGGCTGGATGGGCGATGCGCAGGCCTACGTGCGCACCGCGAGCTTCAACGCCGACGTCGCCGCGTTCTTCACCAAATGGATGGACGACGTGGTGGAGTCGCAGCGCAGCTTCGGGGCGTATCCCGACTACGCACCTTATCCGATGGCGCATGGCGGCGCCGGCAAGACCTTCGGCTCTGGTTGGACCGATGCCGGCATCATCTGCCCGTGGACGATCTGGCAGACCTACGGCGACACCCGCATGCTGGAGCGTAATTGGAATTCAATGACACGCTTCATGGACTGGCGGCACGCCAGCACGGCCCCCGACGGCCTCGGCACGAGCCTCGGCAACCCGTGGGGCGACTGGCTCAACGTCAACGAGACGACGCCCGTCGAGTTCATCGACACCTGTTACCACGCCCTCGATTGCACACTCATGGCCGAGATGGCCGAAGCGCTGGGTCGTCCGCTCGAGGCGGCGAACTACCGGGCACGCCGCGCGAAGACGCAGACCGCCTTCACCAAAGCCTATCGCAAGGCGGATGGCACGCTCACGATCGACACCCAGTCGGCTTACGTCCTCGCGTTGTCGGTCGGACTGATTCCGGAAAAGGATATCGCGACCGCCAGCGCCACGCTCGTCGCGCGGATCGCGAACAACGACCATCGCATGGCCACCGGCTTCCTCGGCACGAAGTCGCTGCTCCCTGCGCTGACGGCGCACGGCCAGCACGATCTCGCCGTGCGCTTGTTCCAGAGCCGCAAGTTTCCGAGCTGGGGTTATGAAGTTTCGAACGGCGCGAATTCCGTCTGGGAACGCTGGGATAGCTATACGGCCGAGCACGGTTTCAACGGCGCCAACGGCAAACAGAACGCCGCCATGAACAGCTTCAGCCATTACGCCTTCGGCGCCGTGATGGAGTGGGGCTATCGCGTGCTCGCTGGCATCGATACCGACGGCCCTGGCTACCGGCGCATCGTGATTCGGCCACGTCCCCCGACTGCGGGCAGCAATCCGGAGCAGACTCCGATCCATTGGGTGAAGGCGCACTACGACTCGATCAACGGACGGATCGCGAGCGCGTGGAAACTGGAGGCCGGGGGATTCACGCTCGACGTCACGATCCCCGCCAACACCACGGGGATGATCGTCCTGTCCGGTGCCACCGCCGCGCGCACCACCGAGGGCGGCGCGCCGCTCACGACCGCGACGATTCCAGGCATCCGCTCGATCGATACCGCCGGGGGCGCGCTGCAGGTGGGCGTGGGTGCCGGCACCTACCGCTTCGTCGTCCGCGCTTCCCCATGAGATTCTGACGCGCGTCCCTGCCGTAGAGAATCGTTGCCGTGGGCGGGAGCCACGGCACTGCCCGGTCCGGCACTTCCAGCGGGAAGAAATAATCCCAAATTCCGCAGTTGAAACGCGGAGATCGCGGAGGACGCGGAGCAGAAAGAGAGAGAATCCATTACTCAAAAGGCTCACCTGCCGCGTGCATGGGCTCGGCGCGAAGAGGACAGGTTTTCTCCTCTGCGCTCTCCGCATCCTCCGCGTTTCAACTGCGTTTTCTAGGATAATACTGCGTCCCTTGAAACCTGGACTTTCCGGTAGCCGCGAGCGCCAGCGGGTGGTGACTCGTCCACTGGCTGGCGCTCGCAGCTACCAGATGCGGGAAGCGTGAAGACGACATCAGGGGTGTCTGGTCGAAAGCCCCGCCGCTTGCGGCGGGGATGTTTACTCGAAGTAGCCGCGCGCGAGAGTTCTGCATTGCGCTTCCGGCGCCGTTTCCCCTCAGCATTGTTCATGCGCTTCCCCCTTCTGGCGGCAATCTGGCTCGGTGTCGTCTGCAACGTGGGCGTGGCCGCGCTGCCCGAGGGTGTGCGGCGCGTGCAAGTGTTGAACTACCCCGACTGCTTCGAGCTCTCGAACGCCGACACGCGCGTGACGCTCGGCCACCAGGTGGGCGGCCGCGTGCTGGAATATTCATTACACGGGAAAAACGCGCTCTACCTCGACCCGCGGGAGGCCGGATGGGGCACGCCGGCCGGGCTCAAGGTGCCGCCGAGTGCGGGCCGTTTCGACATCGGCCCGGAGCAAGTGATTCCCAAACGCGACAAACTCTGGTCCGGCGAGTTGCAGGCCGAGGCCATCGGGCCGCGCGCGGTGCGGCTCACCAGCCAGCCCGACGACGCCACGGGCGTGCAGCTCATCCGCGAATTCCGCCTCGATGCGAAGACCTCGCACCTCGCTTGCGAGCAAATCATCCGGAACGTGTCGCGAGAGCCGAAGAGCTGGGCGCACTGGAGCCGCACGTTTGCGGTGCACGGCGGCATCGGCGTTGTGCCGCTCACCCCCGAGATCAAGCGCTTTCCCACCGGATTCGTCATGTATGGCCCCGGGCCGGAGCCCGCGATCCTGTTTCGCCCGACGGACCCCAGCATCCGCCTGCGCGGCGCGTTTCTCGAGGTGCTCGGGCCGGCGCGTTATGCGAAACTCGGCTTCGATTCGCACGCGGGCTGGTTCGCCTACGTGATGCCGCACGATCAGGCTTTCGTGAAACGCTACGCCTCCCCGCCCGACGGCGTGTATCCCGAGGTCGCGGGGCTGACGCTCTGCTTTTGGTATCCGCCGGCGAGTGTGGTGCCCGCCTGTGAACTCGAGCCGCACGGCCCACGCCAGACGATCGCGCCTGGCGCGAGCGCCCGCTACACGGAGCACTGGCATTTGCTGCCGCACAAATTCCCCGGCTCCGGCGAGCAACTCGATCTGGAAAAACTTGCGGCGCAGGTGGCGCGAGACGCACCGTAGTTTCCAGGCGGGCCGGCGTGGGATCGGGGCGCGGTGGGGGGGAGAGAACGCGCGGAAATTGGACGTTGGAAACCAGGGTGTGACCGCGTCGCATGGCGCGCCTCCGATTTTCTCCGATGCCTACTGTTGTCCCTTCGAATGAGCCGGATCCCGCGCGCCTCCCGCGCCGCACGAAATCCGTCTGGGCGCTCGGCTCGCTCGGCGACAACTACGCGGGCAACACGATCAGCCAGTTGAAGGATCCGGTTTACACG
>JANPIT010000205.1:0-3547 GCA_031425115.1 Opitutaceae bacterium
GTCGCGCCCTTACCACCCACAAAAAAAGCCCCGCGCTTTGCAGCGCGGGGCTCGAAAGTAAACGAGTGAACCTCAGTTCAGGGGCGTCGCTCAGGAAGCGGCGACGGTGCCGCTCTGCATCGTCGGAACCTTGAACCCGGCACGGCCTTCGCGCTTGCGGAGTTGGTGATTGTTCGCGGCGTCGGCGATCACCTTGTCGCGCGACATCAACATCTCGCGTTTCGCATCGATCTGCAGGAACGCGCCGACCACCGGCTTCGTCTCTTCGAGGTTAACCTCGTTGGCCCGCAAATGCTCGACGGTGCGACCAAACGCTTCCTTCGCGGCAAGATCGGATGCAACCGCCTCGCTGAGTTGGGCGCTCGTCTTCTCGGTGCCGACAAGATACGAGAGATTGCCGAGATGGCACAGTGCACTCGAGTAGTGAGCCTCTTCGATCAGACCGTGGGTGACCTTGCGGGTCTGCACCGCTTTGATCCAATTCTTGCGGTGCGCGCCGTTATCGGAGCCTTCGATCGCTTCGACTTTCTGGCCTTGGGCGTCGTAAACGACCGCCGCGCCATTCTCGGCGACATTGATGTAGCCGTTCTCGCACTGAGCGACGACGCCGACGGATGACTTCCGATAAACATCCATCGCGCGCATCTCTTTTTTGCGACCGAGGCCGCGCACTTCAAAGATCAGAGGCGCATCGCCGTAGTTCATGACCGACACGAGCGTGTTGGGCGTCTCGGCGTCGTCGCGATAGCCGAAACGGCCACCGAAACTCACGACGTCCTTCGGCAAGCCACTCGCACCGAGGAACCAGCGGGCAACGTCCATCTGATGGATGCCTTGGTTCGTGATGTCGCCGCCGCCGTAATTCCAGAACCAGTGCCAATCGTAGTGGACCGGTCCCTTCGAGCCGTTGCGGGTCGGGGGCGTGAGCGGAGCCGGACCCGTCCAAAGATCGTAGTCGATGCCGGCGGGAACCTGCTGGGGGCCTTCGGTCTTGCCGATGGAATCACGCGCTTTGTAGCAGGTGCCGGTTACATACTTCAGCTTACCGAGCTTACCCGAGCGCACCATCTCGACGGCCTTCATGATCTGCTCGGAGGAGCGGTTCTGTGTGCCGACGAGCGCGATATTCTTGCTGGCATACTTACGGGCCGCTTCGACCGCCTGGCGGCCTTCCCAAATATTGTGCGAGAGCGGCTTCTCGACGTAGACGTCCTTACCCGCCTGCAGCGCGAGAATCGTCATGATCGAGTGTTGGTGATTCGGCGTCGCGATCACGACGGCATCGATATCTTTGCTCTCAAGCATCTTTCTGTAGTCCTTGAACTCCGCGACCGACTTGAGCCCGGATTTCTGCGCGGCATCGCGGCCCTTCGCGAGGACCTTGTCATCGACATCGCAGATGCCCGCGAGGATGGCGCCGTCGAGCTTGCTCTTGGAACCCGGCAGGTAGTTTTGCAGATGGCCGAAACCCTGGGCGTTAAATCCGATGATGCCCACGCGGATGTCGCCGTTGGCACTGCCACCCGCGCGAGCGGCCTGGCCGTAGAGCTTGGTGTGGCCCGCCACGAGTGCGGCACCACCACCGATGAAGGAGGCTTTGAGGAAGTCTTTGCGAGTCCAGGTATTCATGAGGGGCAGATTTCGGGAGGTTAAGAATTTCGACCGATTGGAAGGCGGCCTGACGGGAGTAACGGAGAAAAGAAGCGAAGAATAACTTCACGCGTCCGCCGCCAAGGTCAACCCTCCGCGTCGCTGATCTCACGAAACAAAATCGGTCCGTCCGAGTAACCGCTTGGTGCATTCGCCCCCGTGATCCAAAAGAGCCAAAGGGGTATCCGGGAATTCCCGATACCACTGGCGCCGGCGCGTGGATTCGCAGGCGCCGCACGCCGGCCTACGGGGCGTCAGCCGGCCGACTCAGCTCGCGCAGCGCCAACTGCACTTCCGCCAACGCCGCCAGATCCTTGAGGTTGGCGAAATCATCCGAAGTCCATTGGCGAGGCCGGCTATCGATCGCACACACGGAGCCGATCGTCGTGCCTCCGGAGGTCCGCAATGGCATACCCAGGTAGGCGATCACGCCCAGCTCGGCGACCGCCGGATTGTCCCGAAAGATAACTTCCTCGCGCGCATCGTTCACCTGCAGCGGCGCCTCGCTCGCGACGACGTAGCTACAAAACGAATGCGTCAACGGCGTCTGCCGACGCGTGGCCCAGGGTTCCTCCAGTCCACGCGCGCTCTGAAAAAACTGCCGGTCCGCATCCACCAGTGACACCAACGCCACCGGCACCCGCAGCAACCGGGCGACCATCGCGGTCACGCGCTCGAATTGCTCATCGGGCGGCGCATCGAGCAATCCCGTGCGCCGCAGTGCCGCCACGCTGGCCGCGCGGCGCTCCACCGCAGCGGTTTCCGATGCTTCGCCCGCAGGCAGGGAGTTACTCATCTCCGTTTTCATCCACCTGTTCGACAGCTGAGTCAACGCACCACACCGGCCGCGCGTTGCGGGCACCCACCACTCACCGCTCGGCCAGAAACGGCTCGTGCGCAAGCGCCTCCTGGCGGCGCACCTGATCCGAGGCCATGTAGCGCTCCACCAGAGTTGTCAGGATCTCGTCGACATCGCATTCCTCGACGTAGTGCGCCTGGGCATGAGCGCGCAGTTGATTCCAATAGCTCTGCAGAAAATTTTCCTGCGCCTCTTCGCACATCTCGCGACTCGCATTCAGACGCGCCGCCGCCAATGCCACCCCGCCATTGAGATAGGCCCGCACCTCTCCCTCCACGCGCGTCACTTCCAGCGCCACTTGGTCCAGCGGGGTGACGCCCAGCCGGCTCACCCACGCCACGCGACGTAGCTCGAGCAATTTCGGCATCTGCAGCCCTGACAAGCCCAGGTGCGCGGTATGCTCGGCGAGCGTGGCTTCGGCCCGCGCTAACCGCTGGTGGCACTCCTCGAGCCGAACCGCGATATCACGCACGACCCTGAGCTCCTGCGCACCATGCCGACCACCCGCCATCGCCGCGCCTGCCGCCTCGCGCAGGGTCCGCATGTCCCGGGCAAATGCCGTCAACATATCGGATAATTCATACAACGCGCGCTCCCATTCATGGAGCTGGTGCATGATCTGTGGAAAGCGATTAAAGTCCGGGCTGGCCTGATCGAGATAGCTGACCAAGTTGCCGCGGATCAAGGGCTGCAACCAGTCATCGAGCCGCGCGATGCGAGCCATATTATCCCGCAAGCCCGTCTCCTCGACATCTGCCATCCGCATGGAATTCGCGAACGTCTCCCGCGTCTCGCGCCGCGCCAGCACCCCAAAGGGCGGCCGAGTCCCCGCCAGTGTCGCCTTCTGTTGCGCCGTCAACGCCAGGCGCTCCTGCACCGCTTCACGGCACAAAGAGACATAGGCCTCATCCCGCAAAAGCTCCAACGTCGACTCATTGAGTTGCATGCGCAAAACCTCGCCTAGGGTGTTCTCCTCAGGCAAACGCATTGTGGAAGTAGCACTACGCACCCCCCTCGTGGTGTTACGGAGCGGGTGCG
>JANPIT010000206.1:0-9560 GCA_031425115.1 Opitutaceae bacterium
CCGATCCGTATCGGCGGCACTCCTGCCGCCGCCTTCAGGTTTCCAAGACAGTGAGATGTGCCCCGCCGTCCTGGCCGCCGGGTGAGCCGCCTTGACTCTGGCTGACGCCTTCTCCTCCCTTTCCGCGTCTGCCTCGCGAGAGGCGCCTTCCACCCCCAACCACTAAAAACGATGACCGAGATTGTCCTCCGCGCTTCTTCGTTCCCGCCGGTTGGCCCCGCCGCGCGCTGCTAAGGCGCGCCCGCTCGATTACACTTGAGACGCAGGCCGCCCGCCGGGGCGGCCTTTTTATTTTCCGTGCGCCACGCGCGCCGCGTTCCGTCCCCTGTCTCCTGATACACCGCCTTTTCCTTTTCCGAACATGACTCTTTCCTCCCTCGGCTGGGACGATTCCTGGGCGAATCATTTCCAACCATTCTCCTCCGACGGCTTGCTGCCCGCGCGCATCGCGCTCGAACACAAGCACGCCTACGAACTCCTTTCCGCTTCCGATGAGCTCACCGCGGAGTGCACGGGCAAGCTCCGGCATTCCTCGATCGCTCGCACCGATCTACCCGCCGTGGGCGACTGGGTTGCGATCCGGCTGCGCGCGGGCGAAACGCGCGCGGACATCCACGCCGTCCTCCCCCGCAAAACCAAGTTCTCCCGCAAAGCCGCCGGCGACGTTGATCGCGAACAGATCGTCGCCGCCAACGTCGACACCGTCTTTCTCGTCACGGCGCTCGATCACAATTTCAACCTCCGCCGCATCGAACGCTACCTCGCCGTGGCCTGGGAAAGTGGCTCGCAGCCCGTCGTTGTGCTCAGCAAGTCCGACCTCCACCCCGACCCCGTGGCGGCGCAGGCGGAAGTTGCCGCCGTGGCCATCGGCGCCCCCGTCATCGCGCTCAGCGCAGCGTGCGGCGACGGCATCGACGCGCTCGACCCCTGGCTCATTCCCGGGCGCACCGTCGCGTTCCTCGGTTCATCCGGCGTCGGCAAATCGACCCTGATCAATCGCCTGCTCGGCAGCGAGCGCCAGCTCACCGGCGCCATCAGCGACGCCGTCGGCAAAGGCCGCCACACGACGACGCACCGCGAGTTGATCGTCGCGCCCTCCGGCGTGCTCGTCATCGACACCCCGGGCATGCGCGAGCTGCAGCTCTGGAATGTCGAGACCGAGACGCTGGACACCGCGTTCGCCGACGTCGCCGCGGTGGCGCTACGCTGCAAATTCACGAACTGCGGACATCGCGGCGAACCCGGTTGCGCCGTGCAGGCCGCGCTCGACGACGGCACCCTCGACGCGGCCCGTTGGCAGAGTTACCTCAAACTCCAGCGTGAACAGGCCTTTGCCGCGCGCAAAGTCGATCCGCACCTCGCGCGTGAAACCAATTCCAAATGGAAAAAAATCCATCAGCAGTTGCGCGGCATCCAGCGCCAAAAGAACCGGACTGACCCAGAATGACGCGCGCCGCTTTCCGGCGGCCTACGCATTTACGCGCAGGGCCCGCGGCGGGGGTTGACGGTTCCCACGCGCGCACCTGTCGTGAGAGCGTGCTGGTTTCATCCTTCCCGCGTCTGCTGGGCACGCTCGCTCTCACGGTGCTCGCGCTGGCGTCGCACCCGGGCGGTCTTGCCGCCGATTCCTCGCGCTTCGACCCCCTGGCCGGGCTGCCCGACGTCCAGAATTATTTGCCCGACGCTTACCAGGCCCACGCGCAGATTTTCGCCACCGCCCAATCGCCAGACGGCGTCCTCTACTTCGGCACTTTTGGCAATGTCGTCTCCTTCGACGGCGAGCGCTGGCGCCGCTACCCCGTGCCCGGAGCCTGGATACGGTGTCTCGCGGTCGGAGCCGATGGCCTGATCTATGTCGGCGGCGCCGGCGTGCTAGGCCGGCTCGAACCGGCCCCGGCCACCGGCTTGCTGCAATTCACCTCGCTGGCGTCCCACGTGCCCGCGGAGTTCGCGCAGTTTGCGACAGTCTGGAGCGCGGCGCGCGAGGGGCCGACCCTGTTTTTCGCCATCGACGGAGCTGTGCTGGAATGGACCCAGGGCACCTTCCGCGCCACGCCGTTCGCCGGGCAACGCCCCGCGCTCCGCCCCGCCGGCGGCGCGCTGTATTGCCATCTTGGTGACACCCTCCTGGCGTGGAATGGCACCACGTGGGCGGCGCGCGTCCGCGACGCGCGACTCGGCCAGATGCGCCGCTCCACCGTGATGGCCGATGGGGCTCGCGGGCTGGTGATCGGCCGCGACGATGGCCGCATGCTCCGCCTGCCCGCGGGCGCATCCTCCCTCGAAGAATGGCCGGCGGCCACCGCCCTGCTCCAGCCACTCGGCCTCCGGAACGGGGTGCGGCTGGACGATGGGCGGTTCGTCCTTTCCACCGGCGGCGAAGGCCTGTTGATCCTCGCGCCCGACGGCACGCCGCTGCAGCGCCTCACTGCCGAGTCAGGCCTCGCGCAAACCTCCACCTACGGCCTGACGGTCGCCGCCGACGGCACCCTGTGGATCGAAACGGCCAACGGCCTCTCGCATCTCGATCCGCGCGCCGCGTGGACGGTGTTCGACTCGCGCAACGGCCGGCCGGCTGGCATTGGCGGCGAACCTCTCACCACGCCCGCAGGCACGGTATTTCAATTCAGTGACGTCGGGGCCTTCCGTCTGCGCCCCTCCTCCAGCGGACTCGAGCAGGCGCAGATGGAACGGGTCCCGGGATTGCCTGCGCGTATCGCGAACCTCGTGCCGTTTAACGGCGAGTTGCTCACCGGCAACGAACAGGGCCTGCTCCTCCTCAGCTCGCCCGCCCGGCTGGTTTACAAAACCGATGCGCAGGTCGAGGACATCCTGCTTCTGCCGCATGATCCGTCGCTTCTCGCCATCGGTCTCATTCGCGGCGTCGAGGTGGTGCGCGTCAGCCCCACGTTCTCCGTGCAATCGCTCGGGCGCGTCCCGAGCATCGACGTCGAGGTCACCAATATCGAGGCCGAGCCGGATGGCACACTCTGGGCCGGCTCCGTCGCTGGCATCGCCCTCCGCGTTCGCCGGCCGCCCGACCAAGACTGGACGCGCGCCGAAGTCACTCGCTTCGATGCGTCGCGCGGCCTCCCTGCTGGCAGCGTCTGGGTCCGCGTTATCCGCGCCGGCTCGGAAATGCTGTTGGCCTCCCGCAGCGGTGTCTTTCGCCTGAACCGCGAAACCGATCGCCTCGAGCCGCACCCGGCCTTCGCCCATCATGTCCCTACCGGCGTGAACAATGTCCCCGGGGTCAGCGACGAGCGCGGTCGCTTCTGGTTTCAAATCGCACAGCCCGACGGCACGTTTCAACTCGGCTGTTTGGATACGCGCACCAGTCCGGCAACTTGGAAACCGCTGCCCGCGCGGATCATCGAATCGCTGGGCTACGGCGGAGCGCGCGTCGTCGCCTACCAAGCCGACGCCGGCCGGCAGCGCCTCTGGCTTTCGGGCACCCGCAGCACGGTGTGCTACGACGTCGATGCGGCTGAGCCAACCACCCCGCCCCCCACCGTGCTGCTCACGGAAATCGCCCAGGGTCCCCACCACTGGGCATCGAGCCACGCCACGCGCACCTTTCCCTTCAGCCGCGAACCACTGCGCTTTCAATTCGCCAGCCCCGCCGCGAGCAACGGCCGCACCACCTACGAAACCCGCCTGGTCGGCTATCAATCCGCCTGGTCGACCGCCCAAGGCACCGACGCGGTCTTCACCAATCTCTCCGGCGGCACGTTCCGCTTCGAAGTGCGCGCGCGCGACGCAGCCGGCACCGTCGGCCCATTGGCGCAGTATGAATTCCACGTCACGCCCCCCTGGCATCGCTCCTGGCCCGCCTACTCCGCCTACGCGCTCGCCGCGCTCAGCGGCATGGTGGGATTCGTGCGCTGGCGGCTGGGCCATGCCGAGCGCGAACGCCGCCGGCTCGAGGCCCTCGTCGCCACGCGCACCACCGAGCTCGCCAGCGCGCGCGATCAGGCCGAGGCCGCCAGCCGCGCGAAGAGCGCCTTCCTCGCCTCGATGAGCCACGAGCTCCGCACGCCGCTGAATGGAGTTATTGGATACGCCCAGGTGCTGCAAGGCGACGCGCGTCTGCTGCCCGACCAGCGGGAGCGCCTCCGCATCGTGCACCAGAGCGGCGAGCACCTCCTCCGCATGATCAACGACGTGCTCGACCTCGCGAAAATCGAGGCGGGCAAACTCGAGTTGCGCGTCGCGCCCCTCGCCCTCGGCGATCTGCTGGCCGACGTCATCGCCGCGCACGCGCCCAGCGCCGCCGCCAGGCGCCTCGCCTTCACCCTCGACGCCGCGCCCGATCTGCCCGCCTGGGTCGAGGGCGATGCGCAGAAACTCCGCCAGGTGCTCGATAACCTCGTGGGCAACGCGATCAAGTTCACCGCCCGCGGCAGCGTGAAGATCCGCGTGACTGCACTGACCCCTTCCCCCGACTCTACGGGCGCAGCCTCCTCGCCGCCGCTCATCCGGTTCTGCATCGTCGACACCGGCGCAGGCATTTCGCCCGCCGATCAAGCGCGACTCTTTCAACCGTTCGAGCAAGCCCACGCCACGCGGGCCAACGCCCCCGGCACCGGCCTCGGCCTCGCGATCAGCCGCGCGCTCGTCGAGCGCATGGGTGGCACGCTCGCGCTCGACAGCACCGCCGGCACCGGCAGCACGTTTTCGTTTTCACTCTCGCTGCCCGCCGCCGCCGCCGCGCCCACGTCGTCGAAATCGCCGTTTGACGTCACCGGCTACGAAGGTCCACCGCGCCGCGTGCTCATCGTCGACGATCACCCGGTCAACCGCAGCCTGCTCGTCGATCTCCTCCAGCCGCTGGGCTTCATCTGTCACGCCCACGAAGCCGGCCTGCCTGCACTCGACGCCCTCCGCGCGGGCCAGGAGCCGTGGCCCGACCTCGCGATCCTCGATGTGCGCATGGAGGGCATCGACGGCCTGGAACTGACCCGGCGCCTCCGGATCCTCGCCGGCCAGCGCCCGCTGCGCGTGCTCCTCACTTCCGCGTCGGTCCTCACCTTCAACCCTGCCGACGGCCACGCCGCCGGTTGCGACGATTTCCTCCCCAAGCCCTTCCGCACCGCCGACCTCATCGCAAAAATCGGCGGCCTCCTCGCCCTGAAATGGCATCCACTACCCCCCGCCGACTGTCACCCAATAGGTGACAACCCTCCCGCGTCTATCTCTGTAAACTCTGAACACTGTCACCCAATAGGTGACAGTGTCACCGGGATTCGGATACCGTATGAGCGTCGCGCTGCGCTGGATGATGCGCTGGCGTTGGGCGATATTGCCGAGGTCCGACGGTTGATTGCAGAAGGTCGCGCGCGGGACCCGGCCGCGGAGATGACGTGGCGGGCGCTCGACGAAGCCGCGGCCGGATTTCAGCTCTCCCGTCTACGCCAGCTTCTGGAAAACGCATGACCGTCCCCACTCTTCTCGTCGTCGACGACACGCCCGCCGGCCTCGGCGTCGTTTGCGACGCCCTGCGCCAACAGGGCGTGCGTGTCCTCCTCGCCGAGAGTGGCGCCGCTGCCCGCCAAGTCCTCGCGCGCACTACGCCCGACCTCGTGCTCCTCGATGTCGTGATGCCCGACGAGGATGGTTTCGCCGTGTGCGCCGCCCTCCGCGCCGATGCGCGCTGGCGCGAGCTGCCCGTGATTTTTCTCACCGCCGTCGACGCCCCCGATCAAAAAGTCCGCGCCTTCGCCCTTGGCGCCGTCGACTACGTGACGAAACCCGTCCACGTGCCCGAGCTCGTCGCGCGTGCCCGCGTGCAACTCGATCTCCAGGCCGCGCGCCGCGCGCTCGAAATTCAAAACGCGCAGCTTAAAGACGAGATCGCCCTCCGCCTCGATGCCGAGGAGCAACTCGCCGCGTCGCTCGATCGCGCCGTCGTCGTCCTTGGCCGCGGGGGCGAGCTCCTGTTCGCCACCCGCCTCGCGCACGATCTGATGGCCAAGTTTTCCCTCAACGCCGCCGCTCTCGCGAAGGGCGGCGGCCGTTTCGGTCACGACGACGCCGCGCTCCGCGTGCGCCGCTTCACCGAGCCCGGCCGCGACGACACCGTGATGCTCGCCCTCGAGGAAGAGCACGCTCCACCCGGCCCCGCCGCGCTCTGCGCGCTCGGCCTCACTCCTCGCCAGGCCGAGGTCGCGTATTGGGTCGCGCAGGGAAAAACCAATCCCGAGATCGCCGTCATCCTCGCGACCAGCCCGCGCACGATCGACAAGCACATGGAGCGCATCCTAGAGCGCCTGGGTTTCGAAAACCGCGCCGCGCTCATCGTCCGCGCGGGCGAGATTCTGCGCCCCACTTCGCGGCGGTAAACGCCAGCCTCGCCTCCTCCGTCCCATACGCAGACACGCGTATGGCTGAAACGGCTGTATCCAGATAAGATGATACCTCTCTCGCATGAACCAAACTCGCTTCGCTTCCTTCCTTCGCCCACTGGCGTTTATCGCCGTCGCGGTGCTCAGTCTCTTCGCCCTCCCCCGGGCGCAGGCGCTCACCGCCGCCTCGCTGTCCGCCGCCAACCTTCCCGGGAAAACGCTCACGTTTACCATTACCGGCGGTAACGCCCCGTTCGAAACGAGCGGCACGTTCGACCTCGTTTTCGGCAATAACGCGACCTACACGATGCCCATTGCCAGCGGCAACGCCGCCTTCCGCTCCGGCACCTACACGGTGACCGTCGATTCCTTCGGCACCGTCATCAAACTCAACGGCTACATCGTGAACGGCGCCACCGTCGAGGTCGTGGTCATTCCGACCGGCACCGACCTTCGCTCCCAGTTCGAGATGTATTCCACCGGCACGAACAAGAACGGCGTCGTCGTCTTTTCGACTGGCGGCACCGGTGGTTCGGGCAGCGCGCCCGTCGTCACCAGCGGGACGACCGCTTCGGCCACGGTGGGCACTGCGTTCAGTTACCAGATCACCACGAATCCCGCCGCGACCTCCTACACCAACTCCGGCGGCAGCGCCCCCGTGGCCATCAACCCCACGAGCGGTCTCGTCACGGGCACCTTCAACTCCGCTGGCACGACAAATTTTTCGTTCACCGCGACCAACGCCTCCGGTAGCAGCACGGTCACTACGGTCACCGTGACCGCGAGCGCCGCGACTGGCGGCGGCGGTGGCACCGGCACCAGCACCAACGACGATCTACTTCCGGCCAACCTCGTCGGCCGCACGCTCGCCTTCACCATCACGAGCCCGTCCAACACGCTCAATGACGGCCCGAACACCTACACCGTCGCCCTGCAGGCGTCTGATTTCCTCCAGCGCACCGCCGCCAACTTTACTTGGAACCGCACCAGCTACACCGCCACCACGGCCACCGGCGACGGCGGCACCCGCCTCACCACGCTGAATGCCGCGGGGACGTGGTCCAACTCTTCCAACGGTTTCGGCGTCATCATTACCCTCAGCCAGCTCAACGGCGTAGGCCGCTTCACCGTGCGCGATGTCAACGGCGGCGCCCGCGCCAACAGCGGCACGTTCACGCTCAGCGGCACGACCACGCCAACCACTCCCACCATCGTCGCGGCTCCGAACATCGGCGCCGTCGCCGGCACCTACAGCGGCCAGCAATTCGCCGGCGTCCCCGGACCAACCGCCGCCACGCCCTTCGGTGACTTCGTCGCGAGCGTCACGCCCGGCGGCGTTCTCAGCGCGCAAGGCGGCACTATTACCGGTCGCGTCGATGCAAACGGCAACGTCACCTTCGACGCCACCGGCTCCAACATCGTCTTCGGTTACACCACCGGTCGTATCGACAACGGCCGCCTGACCGCCACCGGCCAGATCGTCGTCAGCGGCCGCTTGGTCGCCACGTATCGCATCGACGCCCCGCGCACCACCACGACGACCACTACCGCCGCCGCTACGGTCTCCCCTGGTAACTTCGTCGGCTACCGCAATCGCGTCGGCCAGACTTTTGAGTTCACCGTCACCGGCGCCACCGGCGGCTCCGTTTGGGGCACCGATGTCTACACCGATGACTCATCCGTCGCCCGCGCCGCCGTGCACGCCGGCGTCGTCTCCGTTGGCCAGACCAAGATCGTCACCGTTACGATTCTTCCCGGCCAGCCCAGCTACCCCGCCTCGACCCGCAACGGCGTCACGACCTCCTCGTGGGGCTCGTGGAGCGGCAGTTTCTCCTTCGCCGGCACCGGTGTCCTCACCGGCAACGCCGTCGCCACTGCTCGTCCTGCCCTCGCCCCCGGCTTCACGGCCGGCACCGGCACACTCGCCGCAGGCGGTCGCCTCGTGTGCCCAATCGCCGTCTCCGGCGGCGGCACCTTCTCGTATCAGTGGTTCTTGAACGGCGTCGCGATCGCGGGTGCCACAGCCAACCCCTACATCGTTGAGAGCGTCGGCGCGTCCAACGCTGGCACCTACAGCGTCGATGTCACCAACGCCCTCGGCACCGCCCGCCTCACCGCCGGCACCGTCACCATCACGAGCGTCGGCGCCCCCGTCATCGCGCTGAATCCGTTGAGCAAGACCGTCACCCCCGGCGGCACCTTTACGATGGCCACCAACGCTTCCGGCACCGGCAACGCGTTCCAGTGGTTCCGCAACGGCGCCACGCTCGCCGGCGAGACCGGCGCGATCCTCCTCCGCAACAACGTCAACGCCGCCGATGCCGGCACCTACAGCGTGCGCGTGAGCAACGGCGCCGGCACCGTCACCAGCGCGGGCGGCGTGCTCACCCTCTCGCCCAACGCCTCGCGGCCGGCCAACATCTCCGTCCGCACCAACTCCGCCACCGGCGCCCTCGTGACCCCCGGCTTCGTCCTCCAGGGCAGCGGCACCAAGCGCGTGCTCATCCGCGCCGTCGGCCCCGGCCTCACCCAGTTCGGCCTCGGCGGCGTCATGGCGGACCCGAAGTTCACCGTCTTCCAAGGCCAGACCCAGATCGCCACCAACGACGACTGGAACGCCGCCAACATCGGCCAGGCCTTTGTCGCCACCGGCGCGTTTGGCATCACCCCCGGCTCCAAGGACGCCGCGCTCGTCACCGACCTCGCCGCCGGCCGCGACTACACCGTGCAAGTCACCAACGCCACCGGCACCGGCGGCATCGTGCTCATCGAGGTATATGACGCCGATGCCCTCACCGGCACCAGCACGAGCAAACTCGTCAACGTCTCCGTCCGCGGCCAGACCGCGCCTGGCGACGACGTGCTCACCCTCGGCCTCGTGATCGGCGGCACCGGCCAGCGCACGCTGCTCGTCCGCGGCATCGGCCCCGGCCTCGCCGCCTTCGGCGTCCCCGGCACCGTCGTCGATCCGCGCCTCCAAATCTACGACAGCCAGCAGCGCGCCATCCTCGCCAACGACGACTGGGCCAGCGCGGACTTCGTGAGCGAGCTCGGCGTGGCGACGACCTATGTCGGCGCCTTCGCCCTGACGGCCGGCAGCCGCGACGCCGCAACCCTGAGCCTCGTCGACCCCGGCGCCTACACGATCCAAGTGAGCGGCGCCACCGCCTCGCCAACCGGCGAGGCCTTGGTTGAGGTCTACGAAGTGCCGTGAGG
>JANPIT010000207.1:0-10365 GCA_031425115.1 Opitutaceae bacterium
GCGCGCTTCTTCGGTCGGTTTCCGCTGACGCAGGAGTGCGACATGCATCGCATTCACATAAGGATCGAGGACGGCCTGCATCAGCCCGTAATCAGCCCTCAGCGGTTCAAACGGTGAGAGGTGCCGATAACACTCCGCCAGATTCTGCTGCAGGCGTTTTAATTCATAGGGAGGAAACGTCTCTTCCGGGGTCAGCAGCAATCCCACGCGCCGGGCGCCGCGTCCAATGCTACCCTGGCTCAAGAGGATTGAGATCGGAATCGAGAAGACCAGCGGCAGAACGACCGGGCTAAGCCAAAGGAAAAACGGCGGCGAAATAATATACGAGCAGATGCCCCAAATCAGGCCAAACGCCGTCTGACCTCCATGCGTGATAATCGCTTCGCGCCAATCGGTGCCGTCCGCTTCCGTGCCCCGGCGCTGGGTCACCCACGACACACCCTGGCCCAGCAATGTGAAGAGCACGAACTTCGAATTGAAGATCATGTTGAGCGGCGCCAGCAGCGTAGAAATGATCGTCTCCAATAGCGCGCTCACCAACAACCGTCGCTTGCCGCCAAATTTCTCCGCCTCGTCGGGCCGGTTCAGCGCCGAAACCACGCTCGCCACCTTCGGCAGAAACAGCAGGAGCATGGTAAAGATGAACAACGCCAGTGCGGCCGGAATTTCCACCGTATAGCCGAAAAGCGACGTGTGGTCCGCGAAACGATCCGGGGCGAACGCCAGGGGCGAGGTGACCTGCGCAAACACGTGAATCGTGCAGAGCATCATGAACACCAGCCAGAGCGGCGACGAGACATAGCCCATCACCCCCATCAGCAGATGGAAGCGGTTGGCGGGCCGAAAACCGCGAGCGGTGAGCAGCCACGCGTGTTGCATGTTGCCCTGGCACCACCGGCGGTCGCGCTTCGCCGAGTCGATCAATGTCGGCGGCCCTTCTTCATAGGTCCCGTCCATATCGCCGGCGAGCCATACGCCCCAACCCGCCTTCCGCATCAAGGCAGCTTCCACGAAATCGTGCGAAAGTATCCGCCCACCAAACGGCTCACTGCCCGGCAGGTCGGGCAGCGCGCAATGCTCAATGAAAGGCTGCACGCGAATGACCGCATTGTGTCCCCAGTAATTGCCTTCGTGCTGTTGCCAGTAATTGAGCCCGGCCAGAAACAGCGGGCTGTAGAGCCGACTCGCGAAAGACTGCTGGCGGGCGTAGAGCGTCTCACCATTTACGATACGGGGCGCCGTCTGGATGATGCCGACCGCCTGGTTGCGCTCCATTAACTGCACGAGCTGCACGAGCGTGCGACCCGTCATGATCGAGTCGGCATCGAGCACGATCATGTAACGATAGCGGCGACCCCAGCGGCGCAGGAAGTCCGCCACGTTCCCCGCCTTCTTGTTGATCGATTGCCGCCGTTTCCGATAAAAAATCTTTCCAAAACCCCCGACCTGTTTGCAGAGCTCCAGCCAGGCGACTTCCTCCTGAATCCACTGGTTGGGCTGGTTCGAATCGCTCAGCACGAAGAAATCGAAGTGCTCCAACTTCCGCGTTTCCTGCACCGAGCGATAGACGACGCGCAAGCCCTCGAAAACGCGGCTTACGTCCTCGTTGAACACAGGCATGACGATTGCGGTCGAGGCCAGCGGCGCATCTTCCCCCGGAACGATGGTGTTCGAGATGCGCGAACTATCGCCGCCGCGATTGATCACATACAACCCGACCAGAGCCGTGCAAAATCCCGCGGCAATGTGCGCAAACAAGATCAGGAAAAGCACCAGCAGCGCGATCTCGACGCCGCTGAGCCCGCCTCGCCAAAGCAGATCTGCCATAAACCACGTCGCGACGCTCGTGAACGCGAAAATGGTGGAGAAAAAAAGGAAACGACGGCGGCTGAGCCGTCGCTTGTCCATTTTCTCAGTGAGATAGAGGCGCATGCAGAGGCGACGTCAGCGCGTCGCGTAGAAAATTCCCGCGAGCGCCCCGGCAAACACGAGCCAGAGCAACAACGTCCGTAGGATCGGCCATTTTTCGATGGTCTCCATCGTCTCGCCGGCTGCTTCTGGAATCGGACCAAGATCGATCGGACGGGGCACCATGCTCGAGACGGCCATGTCAGGCCCAGCTTCGATCGCGCCCGCCCTCATGGCCCGCGCGAACTCCGGCGGGACCGCTTGCTCGTCGAGAAAAGCATACGGCCATTTCTGCGGCCCGTCGCAGAGCAGCAGGGCTACGCGGCCATCAACTGCGATGCGCTCGTGCGGTTGGCCGCGCTCATCGAGCATCTCCGCAAACCACGTGTCCATCAACGCCTCGATTTCTTCGGCGGCGAGTGCCGTGGGATTCAAAACCGGGTTGGCCTCATGGCGGCGAGACGCCCGCTCGAGCACCTGTTGAATCAGTCTGCTTTGGTGGAGCCGATTATGAATGCGGTGCGCGCGCAGATAGTTTTCGACCCGCACGTAGGCGTCGTTCCATTGATCCATCGTGCCCGTCGTCGGCCGAAACGCAGTCGACAGCTCAAACGCAGCCGTCGAACGCTCGGAGTCGGATGCGCTCATGGATTCCACAAATACGACCACGTCTCACTCAGGCTGTCGTTGCCGGATCGCAAGAAGCACCGAAGCTCAACGGGGCGACCGGTGCCGTCGGGCTTCACTGTGAACGCGACACGCCAGGTGCCGTTGATCGGATTTTTCTGCAGCGACGCGTGATTGAGTTTCCCGCCCGCACCGACGGTCACGACGTGATCGATTTTCGCGTCCATGCCCATCGCACGCAGAGCTGCTCCATCGAAATCAACGACGAAGCGCTCGAACCCCGGCTCGTAGCGCGCTGATTTCCCGTGACGCGTCGCACGCACCGCGCCGCCCGGTGGCCCGATCTTATCGAGGCCCCACGTCAGCCGATATTCGACCTCGATCGGTTGCCCGGGTGGTGGGAGTTTATCCGGCGCCCAAAAGGCCACGATGTTGTCGTCGAACTCGGTGGTGGTGGGAATTTCCACCAGCCGCACTGCGCCTTTGCCCCACTTCCCGATCGGCTCGACGAGCAGGCTGGGACGCGCGTGATAAGATGCCTCCAGGTCCTGGTAGTTTTCAAAATCGCGATCGCGCTGCAGGAGCCCGAACGCCCTCGGGTTGTCATCCGCAAATGCGGATACGCGGACGCCCGCGGGATTCACGAGCGGCCGCCAGATCCACTCGCCGGCTCCGTTGTGGATTAACAAGCCGTCGGAGTCATGGATCTCGGGACGGAAGTCCCGCGGAGTATGCGAATTTTCCGCATGCCAAAACATACTCGTCAGCGGCGCGATGCCGAAGACCTTGGCATTGCGTCGGCAATAGAGCGTCGCCTTCACGAGCACCTCCGTGAGGGCCCCAGGCATGACCGTGAACCGATAGGCACCCGTCACGCTGTCGCTCTCGAGCAGCGCGTAGATGTTCATGGTTTTGGCCTGCGCGTTTCCGGCGTGCTCGAACCAGAACTCGGTAAAGGCCGGAAATTCCTCCCCCTCCGGTTCCCACGTGTTGAGCGCCAACCCGCGAGCGGACAATCCATACGCGGCCTCGGGACTCAGGAATCGAAAGTAACTGGCGCCCGCAAACGCCCCCATCTCGTTATGGCGGGTGCCGGGCCCGCCAAATGGAAACATCAGTCGAAACCCGGCGAAGCCGAGATCAGCCGGGATTTCGCCCGATTTGACCGTGCGGTAATTAAAATATTCGCGACGAAACGGAATCGGACGGGCGCGTCCGCCACGCACCTCATGCAGGTGCACCATCTTGTCGAAAATGAATCCAGGATGCAGATACTGCACTTGGAACGGCGCCTTCTCGTCATACCACAACGAGTTCTGGCCGCCGAACTCAATCAGACGGAGATCGTCATAGCTGAGGGTGCGCAGCCACGCCGGCACTTCGCCCTTCGGCGGCACGTGCGGCCGGGCGGCCAGCGCGCGGGCTCGCGCGATCAGGCTTTCGAAATCGAATTTTGGGTCGGCCGCCTCCGCCCGAAACAGAGCGGAGAAAAGAAATGTCGCCGTGAGTGCAAGCGCGCGGGCTTTGCGACGCACCCCTTGATCACGCTCGCGGCCCCGGGGAAGTATGCGTTTCATTTGTCCAAGAAGAAACTACGCTGCTTATCCGAGATCGGGAGCGACGCGCGCTCCATTACCTTGAGCAAATCATCCCAGATCATTCGCTTCGAGCGGTTCGACTGATTTCGCAAAATGTAGCTGGGATGATAACTTACCATGAGCGGCTTGCCCGCGAATTCGCGCCACTGGCCACGGATCTCACCCAATGTCTTGAATGATCCGAACCCAAGCAGCCCTTGGGCCGCCGTCGAGCCGAGTGCCACGATCAAATCGGGATTCACGACCTCTATCTGCGCGCGTAAATAGGGCAGGCAATAACGCATCTCCTCTTCCGTCGGCGGTCGATTGCCCACCTGTTCGCGGCCATCCACCGTCGGCATTTGCGGCCGCCAATTCATGATGTTGCCAATGTAGACGTCGCTCCGCTTGAGCCCCATCGCTTGAATCATTCGGGTCAACAGCTGACCGGCCGGACCAACAAAGGGCTCCCCCTGAATCTCCTCTTCCGCCCCCGGCGCCTCACCTACAAACATGATTCTCGCGTCAACGGAGCCGACCCCCAACACGACTTTCTTTCCTGTCCGCACGTTCGCGCGACAAACCGGATCATTGACGACTAGGTCCAGCAGCGCAGCCCAGCGCGCCGCTTTCTCACCGGCAGGCACGACGACTTGGGGTGGCGGCGGCAACGTGGGCACCGCAACCGGCAATGCTTTCTCCGGAACCGAAGCGGGCTTCGCACGCGACGGCTCGATCCGAGCCGCGGGCGCTATTGATGCCGCACTCGGCACTGCAGCCGGAGTCGCCACCGCCAAGCCCTGACGCGCGCTCAGCACAGCGCGCAGCGCAACGAGGCTCTCGTCAGACACCAAGACGGACTTCACGCCTATGCTCTTGAGCCGGCGCAGCTCATCGGTGAGGGCGTGAAGGGCATTGCGCATGGAACTCAAGGCGTGCGGGTCATCATCAGCTTTTCGACGTGCTTGCCCAGCAAGTCGAATTCCAAGTTCACCAGCGACCCCACCCGTTTTTCCCGCAGGTTGGTGACCGCGATCGTGTGCGGTATCAGCCAAACCGCGAATGACGCCTCCGCCACCTCAGCGATCGTCAACGAGATGCCATCGATCGCGATGCTTCCCTTGTGCACGATGTAGCGGGACAGCTCACGCGGGAGACCGATCCGCAGATAATAGTCCTTCCCACGCGCCTCGAAGATTTCCACGGTTCCCAGCGCGTCGATGTGTCCCGTCACAAAGTGCCCGCCCACTTTTCCGCTAAAGCGCAGGCTGCGCTCCAAGTTCACCAGCGCGCCCGTCTGGATCGCGGAAAAATTGGCGAGCCGCCGCGTCTCCTCCAGCACATCAAAGCGCAGTGACGTCGCATCCGCTCGCACCGCTGTCAGGCAGCAACCATTGACCGCGATGCTGTCGCCGGGCGCCAGATCGACGAGCGCGACTCGCGCGGCAATGGTCAACTCCCACGCCTGCGCCGTCGGCGCGAAGGCGATCACCTGCCCGGTTTCTTCCACAATGCCCGTGAACATAAACGGCATCAGCAAATCGCGAATTTTCGCCCCGCCAAGCCGCAAACGTGTGGATGAATACCCCCTTCCAACTGCGCGTCATACCCGTTGCCGTGCAACCGATCCTTACTCACTGTGTCCGTCCTAAACCGTGGCTGACGCCGTCGAAATCACTCCTGAAGCTGAGCGCGAACTCGTCGCGCTTGCTCGCGCCGGCAATGAAGAAGCCTTCGGCAAGCTCATGCGCATGCATTACGAGCCCGTGTTTCGCCACGTGAACTCCATGCTCCGCGATGAACACAGCGCACGCGATGTCTCGCAGGAAATCTGGCTGACCGTGTGGAAAAACATCGGTTCGTTTCGCGGCGAGTCCAAGTTCTCCACGTGGATTCACCCGATCGCTACTCGCCGCGCGATCGATCACCTGCGCAGCCGGAAACGCTGGTTCAGTCGCTTTATTCCTTTTCTTTCTGATACGGCTGACGGCGCCGGCGAAGCGGAATCTGGCGGCTCACGTGTCGCCGCGGCACCTGATGCAGTCGATCCCAACACGCCGCGGCAGAACCTCGAGACTCAGGAGCGGAACGAGCGCTTCGAAAATGCGATCGCATCGCTCCCGCCCAAACATCGCGCCGTGCTCGCCCTGCGCGAGATCCGTGGACTTTCATACGACGAAATCGCCGAAAACCTCGGCATCGCGCGCGGCACCGTTATGTCGCGCCTTTTTCATGCGCGCCGCTTGCTGGCGCAAAAATTAGGAGATCAGCCATGCGAATAATCACTCTCATTCTCGCGCTCTTGGTTTCGGCTTCCGTGCTGCCGACCGCCGCACTCGCTGCCGACATTCCATCCGTCCGCGCCATTCTCATTACAGCGACCAACGAAAAGACGGCCGCCGACCCAAAGCTCGCGGCCTTCGAAGCCGAGCTACAACGGATGGTGCCCGAAAGTTCGTTCCGCTACGTGGCCGACGGCACGGTAGGCGTGCCGGGCACTCGCCGCGCGACCATTTCCCTCGGCAACGGTCACCGCTTGGAACTCGAACGTGAAAAAGGCGAAGGTCTGCGACTCAAGATTCAATGGATGAATGGCACCAAGCTGGTCATCGGCGGAACGTTCACTGCACAACCCGGCGTTCCCATCATGCTCGGCAATCGACCCAGTGGTGAGGGTGACGTGCCTATCGTTCTCGTGATTGCGAAGTGATAAGACTGCCGCTTTCTCCGAGTGGGAACCAAAGTGAATACCAGCCATTCAATGCGCGTCCGATGAGCAACTCCTAACCCAGGAAAAAACCATGAACCGCATCGCTCTCGCCCTCCTCGTTTCGGCCGCCGCACTGGCCGCCAATTCCGCCGGGGCTGACACGCGTGTCAGCATCGGCATCAATGTTGGCCGTCCCGTTCACCACCCGGCTCCGCCAGTCGTGGTTTACGCGCCACCACCGGCTGTTGTTTACGCGCCCGCTCCGTCGCGCGGTTATTGGAAAGACGTCGCCGTTAAGAGTTGGGTTCCGGAACGCTGGGTCGCCAGCCACGATCGGTGGGGCCGTCACGTGCGCGTTTGCGAGCCTGGTTACTACACCTACCGGACCGAGCGTGTCTGGGTTGACGGTCGTTCAGACCACGCTCCCCGCGGCTACGCCTACGGGCACAATAACCATCACAACAGCCACTCCGATCGCGATGATCGTCGTGACGACCGCGGCGGCTGGCGCCGCTAAAAACTTAACGCACGTTCGCACCCGCCATGAATTGCCGCGAGGCCCAGGATCAAATATTCGCCGCACGAGACGGCGCGACGGATGACAACCGCCGCGCTGACCTCGACGGGCATGTCGCGCACTGCGCCGACTGCCAGCGAATCACCCGGGACCTCGCGGCCACCTTCACCGAATGGCGCACGCGCAATGACAACGTCGTGGTGCCCGACGTCGAGCGTGAGTGGCACGCCGTGCGACGCATCATTCGCGGTGGCTTTGCAGCGGGGACGACATCTACCATCGTCCGTCCCCGTAGGAATCTATCCTGGATCGCGATCCCGGTCGGCGCCGCTGCAGCCCTCGCCGTCGCGCTCTACGTTTCACCGCCGCGGGCCACCTCAAGCGGTCTTACTTCGACGCAAGTGGCGAGTGCCGAGTCGATCGAGGTGCCAGGCAACAACGCATCGACGATGGTATTCGTTGATAACAAGAGCGGCTGGTTGATCGTCTGGGCCAGCGACAGCAAGCCGCCGAAGTCGGGTTGAGGGCGAGAAGGCCAGGCCCCCGCGCTTCCAAGGGCACGCTGCATCTACTTTAGCTTCACCCGCAGCACGGCTGTTTCGCCACCGCGGCTGACGAGCAGCACAAACTCAGGGCGCGCATCGTCTTTTTCGATCTCGGCAAGTTTAGCAGTGGCGCCGGCGAACGTCTTAGTTTCCACGCCATCGATTTCTCGCACCCAGTCATCCTGTCGCAATCCCGCGATCGCGGCGGGACTGCTCGGTTTCACATAGTGCACCACGACCCCGGACGGGTCGGCTGCCTTCACGCGTCGCTCGATCGCGTCGCCGTAGACGAACTCCCGCGCCGCGAATCCCAGCCGATCGAAATACTTTCGCTCCGCCTCCCGGATCAACTTCGGCTCCTCGCCGAGGGTCGCTTTTAACTCCAGGCGATCCGTCCCGCGCAACACCGTCATGGCGAACGAATCGCCCGGCGCCCGCCGCTCGATCTCCCGCTCGATGTAAGCGACGACGACCCGCTCAGGCCGAAGCTGCGGAAGCGGCCTCCCCTCAATGGCCAGAACAATGTCGCGGGCCTTGAGTCCGGCTTTTTCCGCCGGGCTACCTTCAAGCACTTCGCTGACCACCGCACCGGACTGCGATTGGAGATTGAGGAACTTCGCCACCTCCCGATCCATCGGCTCGAGCCCAAATGCTCCGAGCCAGGCCAAGGGCCGCCCGGAAACATTCTTCGGAATGCGGCCGACGTAGGGCACCAGCTCGTCCGCGAGCAGAAATGCACTGCTCTCCTCGACATTCATGAGGATCACGGGCGAAGGCCGGCCGTTCCGCGAGAACTGCAGATAGCTCTGGCCGAACGACGCCACCGCCAATCCGAGCAGAACACCGTTGCGATCGAACACGGGTAGCCCCGGCGCCGCCACATCTTGGTGCGCGATCGCTGTGCGCTGCGGCAGCGACTGAATCAGCGCCACGTAACTCTGAAGGAAATACGGCATGAAATCCTCGTCTTTCGGCCGCAGACCGATGCCCCAAACTGGGTCGGCCAGCGCCGGCGCGGGACGGGGCGACAGTGCAGCGAAGGCCGTGACCGGCGTCAGCTTCGCACGGATCCCCTCGCTCGCTCGAACGAAGTGCCAGCCCGTGAACGCATCATGCCCCAGATACTCGCCCGGCGAGCTGGTGAGATCGCCGGGGAGGTAAACTTTGAATTCTTTCAACTGCCAGGTCGCCGCGCGCGGATCGATGGCGCCCGACGGAAGGATAATTGTGCCGTTACGATCGACGACCGTGCCCATCGCGACCGTCGGCTGCCGGGTGATTTCAGTCTCGGTCAGATATTCGACTGCCACGACACTCTTAACGCGTTCCGCCCAAAGTGCCGGAAGGTCCGCGGCGCGAGCCACGATCGAAATCAGCGCGAAAAGAGAGACGGCAGCGCGGAACATGGCAGCGCCTCGCCCAACCCGCCCGAGCGCCCAACGGCCACCGTTAGAGAAAAGAACTGAATTCATGGTTTTAAGATGTAGAGCGACACGCGTCGATTGCGCTGCGTCTCGAGCAGGGTGGGCTCGGGGCTCGCCTCGTAGGCGGCATGGGCGGCTTTCACGACCTCGAGCGAGGTGATCGGCTGTTGGTTGATTTTGGTGATGATATCGCCCCTCGATACACCCGCGACCTCTGCCGGGTAGCCCGATTGCACGCCGATGACGACCACGCCGGTGGTGTCCTCAAGCTGGTTCTCGCGCGCATAAGCCCGCGAAACCTTCCGCACGCTCAAGCCCCACTTCTCCAAGGCCCACTCCTCGCCAATGCGGCTCTCCAGCTTCTCCGTGACGACCGCGAAGTCCTTCGTCTCGCCGGCCCGCTTCACGCTGAACTTAAGGGTCGCAGCGACCGGCTGACTCGCAATCAAGTTCTGGATACGCGGCAACTGTTCCGGGAAACGTCCATCGAGCTTCACCCCATCGATCGCCAGCACGATGTCTCCACCGCGCAGGCCCGCCTTGGCGGCGGGCGAACCGGGATCGACGCTGTTAATGAGCACGCCCGTGTTCAGTGCGAGGGAGTAGAAATTCTCCAAGTCCTGCAACGCGCCAGGGACGACCCCGACGTAACTCCGCACAATCGTGCCGTCCCGCACGAGGCGATCCATCACATCCTTCGCAGTGGCCGACGGAATGGCGAATCCCAGGTTGTTCGCGCCCATGTATCCACGGGACGAGATACCGATGACCTTGCCGTCTTCCGTCACGAGCGGGCCGCCGGAATTGCCCGGATTGATCGCCGCATCCGTCTGAAGCCACGTGTTGAAGGTCCCGGTCTCGTAGCCGCCGACGCCGCGATTGTCTTCAAAGTAACGGTTGTTGTTGGAAACGATCCCACGCGTGACCGTGCGGGTGAGGCCGTGTGGAGTGCCCACCGCAAACACGACCTGGCCGGGAAACAAATCGTTGCTCTCGCCGAACTGCGCGTGACTCAGCTTAAACCCGCGTCGCTTCACCTCGGCCATATCAATGCGCA
>JANPIT010000208.1:0-2133 GCA_031425115.1 Opitutaceae bacterium
CACGTTTTGCGGCGGAAGCATGCGCTGGCCGCCGTTGGGATAGTGCTCGATGTAGCTATAGTCGCCGTAATTGAGGCCGCGTTTTTCGCGGATCACCTGGTAGAGGTGACTGCTCGAATTGCGGTGCTCGCCGAGCCAGGAGTTGGCGATCGCGAGTGCATACCACTCTTTCGAGCCGCGAAGGAGATTCATCGGCACGCCCATGCTGAGCGCGGTGGAGTCGGTCTTCTTCTCGACGAGCGTGACTCTGTAGCCCTCGATCGGTTTCGGCTGTGGAGCGGGCACGCGGGCAGGCGGGGCCGTGGGCAGCTTCGCGAGATCGGCCTTCAGCTTTTCCACGAGTGAGGCTGCGTAGCCGCCGCCCAGGCCGATGACGACATTCTCGCGGGTGTAGTGCGCGGTGTAGAACGCCTTCACGTCCTCGACCGTGATGCTCTTCACGCCGTCGATCGTGCCGGCGACAAGATGGCCGTAGGGCGTGCCGGCGAAGATGTCGTTATAGAGGACGGCCTTGCCGAGCTCTTCATCGCTGGCGAAGCGGAGCGTGTTCTCGAGGAGATTGAGCGACCGGCTCTTGATGCGATCGAGGTCCTCGGGCTTGAACGCCGGGGCGAGCAGCGCGTCGATCAGCAGCGGATAATAGTCGTTGAGATTATCGCGATGCGTGCGGCCGCTGATCACCGTCATCTCCATTGACGGTGCGGCGCTGTAGCTCGAGGCGAGCGGAAACAACTGATCGAGGATCTGCTCGTAGCGCAGGCGCTGCGTCGAGGCCTCGGTGAGCATAGCGGCCGTGATGGCGGCGAGGCCTTCCTTGCCGCGCGGGTCGTTTTGCGCGCCGACTTTAAACCAGAGGCGGAACGATACCGTGGGGTCGTTGGCGACCGGCAGGAGCACAGGGGCGTTCGGCGCAGCGGCGTGGACGGGATTCAAAAGCGTCGAGGCAATCAGGCCGAGGAGAAGCAGGTGACAGCGGCTCATGACTGACCTCCTTTCAACACCACCACGGTTCGTCGCTCGGGCGTGAAATATTTTTTCGCGGCGCGCATGATATCCTCGGGCGTGACCGCATCCATCTGGGCATACAATGTGTCGATGACGGCAATGTCGCCGGTGAGGGCGACGAAGCGGGCGAGCCGACCCGCCACGGCGTCCGGAGTGTCGAGCGACATGAGGAAGCCGTATTTGTTGCGGCGTTTCAGATCGCGAAGTCGGGTGGCGTCGGCCGGGGTGGTTTTGAATTGCTCGAGCGTGCGGTAAATTTCGTCGCGCACGTAATTCAGGTCCTCCGGCTTTTTCACCATCGAGTAGATTTCGAAGAGCGGCTGGTCGCGGTTCATCGGGACGCTCGCCGCGAGGCTCTGCACCTTCTGCTCTTTCAGGAGAAGTTTTTTGCGCAGCTCGCTCGTCTCGCCAAAGGCGAGCTCCTGCAGCAGCAGGGCGGCAACGTAGTCTTTGTTATTCGGGTCGAAGGCGTCGCCCTTGTAGCCAATATCGATGATCGGGAGCGTTTTCCCCGGGTAACTGATCTCGGCGGTGCGTTCCGCCTTCTGTGGCGGCTCCGGCGTGATGGCGGGCGCGGTGTAGCCCTTTTTCCAGCCCGAGTAATATTTTTGGATCAACGCCAGCGTGGCTTTCGCGTCGATGTCGCCGGCCACGACGAGCACGACGTTTTCCGGACGGTAGAAGCGGCGGAAGAAGGTGAGGCTGTAATCGAACTGTTGGGGCATCGCCTTGATGTCGCGCTCGAAGCCGATCGTCGTGTGCTTGTAGGTGTGCACATCGTAGGCCACATCTTGCATCTTCTCGTTGAGGAGGGCGAAGGGGCTCGAAATATTTTTCCGATACTCGCCGTAGACCGCGCCGGCCTCGGTCATGAATACCTGCTCCGAATAATCCAGATTCTGAAAGCGGTCGCTCTCGAGGTCGATCACCTGCTCGAGATCGGCCTTGTCGAACTTGAGGTGATACGCCGTGAGATCGTCTGTGGTGTAGGCGTTGTGCGACGAACCCATCTTGGTGAGGATGGCTTCGTAGGTGGCGGCGGGATACTTTTTCGTCCCGCGAAACATCATGTGCTCGAAGAAGTGCGCGAAGCCGGACTTGCCCTCCTCGACTTCGTCGCGACTGCCC
>JANPIT010000209.1:0-5948 GCA_031425115.1 Opitutaceae bacterium
TAGGAGTCGTATTCACGCCAGCCGGTGATGGCGGTGAGCGACCACGACTTGCTGAATTCATGCTCGAGGCTGACGGTGACGCCGCCGACGGTGCGATCGGTGCCGAGCGCGCGGCCACGGTTGAGCTCGGCGGCGGTGAATGGACTGGTCTCGCCGCGCGACGTGGGAATCACGCCGCTTTTGAAAGCTGTGCCGGGGGGCGTGTCGTGCTGCCAGTTGGCGATGAAGTCGACGGTCGTCTGCGAAGTGGGCTGCCAGCGCAGTGCGCCGCGGAATGCGAGGGTGTCCTTGCCGTTGAGTTTCGAACCGTCGGCGAGGTTGTCGATCGAGCCGTCGCGCTCGTTCCAGGCGAAGGCGAAGCGGCCGAAGAGCTGGTTGGCGACGATGGGCGCATTGGCGTAGCCGGAGGCGCGACGGTCGTGGTCGGTGCCGAAGCCGGCGGAGAGGAGCCCGGAGGTTTCGTTCTTCGGTTTGTTTTGAATGATCGAGATCGCGCCGATCTCGGCGCCGCGGCCGAAGAGCGTGCCTTGCGGGCCTTTCAAGACCTCGATGCGTTCGAGGTCGAAGAGCTCAACGACGCTGGCGCGCGAGCGGCTGATCGAAACGCCGTCCTGAAAAATGGAGATGCGGGTCTCGCTGCGCGGGTCGCCGCTGTCGGTCGTGATGCCGCGCAGATTGATGCCAGGGTTGTTGGGCGATTGCTCCTGGATGAACAAGCCCGGCACGAGCGGCGCGAGCGACTTGAAATCAGTGATGCCCGCGCGCTCGAGGAAGCCGCCGGTGTAGGCGGTGATCGGCACGGGGACGTCGGCGATCGACTGGATGCGCTTTTGGGCGCTGACGGTGACTTGATCGAGCTGGATAGCGTCCTGCGCGGCGAGCGCGAGGGGCGTGAGCGCCAGCAAGGTGGCGCGGACAACCGACAGGGTGGTGGACTTCATGGGGAAAGCTGAGCTGGAAAACGCAGAGCTGGATGGTTCTGCACCCGACAAAGCGGGATAACGGAGTGGAACGGATCGCGTCGCGGAGAGATTTTTTGGAATCAGAAGCGATGGCTTACTCCGGTGGTCAGGATATGGGGACCAGCCATCGATCCGTCCCTCTGGTTTCCATCCCGCTTCGTCTGTGCGTTTCCATGTCTCGATCGAGACATGGAAACGCACAAAGGCGGAGCTTGGCGGCGGCGGCAGGACAGTTGACGAAGTCCGGCGGCTGCCTGGGCTCATCCCGGATTTTAGAGCGCGGCGCAATGAACGGGTGGCTACGCGGCGGAGAGGAGTCCGACCGTGTCGCGGAGACGGATGCGTTTCTATGTCTCGATCGAGACATGGAAACGCATGGGTGCGGGAGTTCATGCAGCTACGCTAAACGCCGGCGCAGCATTCTCTGGTTTCACCTTTGGTGAAACCCATCAGCCGTGGCAGGGCTCGGGGCGAACTTCTCTGCGGACTTATTTCCGCGTGCCGAGCAGCACGCGTTTGGCCTCGGGATCGAGCGAGTCGAATTCCTGCTGCCACTTCGCGACTTCGGCGGGGCGATCGAGGCGCTCGTAGACGCGCATGATTCGCTGCACCGCCTCGCCGATCCGCGGAATGTGAAACTCGGGCATGCTCGCGGCGCGAGCTTTCATGCCACGGTAGCCCTCGATCAGCAGCGGCTCGGCCTCTTGAAATCGATCCTGAAACGCGAGCGCGGCACCGAGCATGTGGCGGGCGTGATGCGTGCTCCAATCGTCCGGACGGAGCTTGAGCCGGATGGTGAGGCTCTCGCGCGTGACGCTCTCCGCCTCCTTGTATTTTCCCTCTTCGAGCATGATCCACGCACTGAGCGCGAGAAAGAAGGCCTCTTCCCAGCTTTCCTTGCCGTAGGTGATCTCGGCGAAACGTTGCGCGTCGCGCAGCACTGCTTCGACCTCGGCTAGCGAACCGGGTTGGGCGAGCATGGCCTGGAGCGAAGCGGGAGAGGTGTCGGCGTTGGACTTGCTGACATCGGCCACGTTAAGGAGCTGGTTTGAGTCGGAGGACTTAAAGTGCTCAAGGGCGCGGCTCGCCTCGGCCGGAACGGGGGTGACGACGTTGCGAGCCAGACGTTCACGGATTTCAAACGCCTCGCGATACAGTTGAATAGCCTGCTGCAGGCGCGGCAGATCGAGCGCGACGGTGACGGCGAGCTGGTTGAGCGTGCCGGCGACCTCCGGCGAGTAGCGGCCGAAGGCTTGGAGATTGATTTCGTGCGCCTCGCGCAACGTTTCTTCGGCAAGTGTGATGCGTCCCTCCTGCGTAAGCACGGAACCGAGGCGGGAAAGCGTGGTGGCAACGTGGGGGTGGCGCTGGCCGTGCACCTCGCGTTGCATGGCGAGCGCGAGCCGGAACAGATTCTCCGCCTCATCGAGCTTGGCTTGTTGGCCAAGGACCCAAGCCAGCGTGCTCATCGTCTCGGCAACGATCGCATGCTTAGGACCAAAGTGCTCGTTTTGCAGCAGCAGCGCTTCGCGGTGGGCTTTTTCCGCTTCGCCCCAGCGCGACTGACCACTGTAGACGAGCCCGAGATAGTTCAGGCACTGCGCGAGTTCAGCCGAATCCTCACCCTGCACGTTGCTGCGGCGGCGCTGTTTCAGCGCCTCGACGAACAACGCCTCCGCACGCGCGAATTCTCCGAGTCGGAAATAAGCGCCGCCGAGTGCCTCGTCGACGCCGGCGGCGAGATCGGGTTGATCGGCGAGATCTTTTTTCCGCGCAGCGGTCTGATCGATAATCTCGCGCAACTTGCTACGGTCGCCGCCGATCGTCACGAGCCGGCCGATGTCGCCGAGCGTGCCGGTCATCACGGCGGCGACTTTGCCGCGCTGGGTGGCTTCGCTCTGCGCGCGCTGCTCGCCGGCCTGGGCCTCGGCGCGGAGGCGGGCCTCGTTGGCGGCGGCGATCTCGGCGCGGGATTTCTCGTGCAACGCGCGCGTCTCGGCTTCGCGCGCCCGGGTGAGCGCATCGCGCTCGCGGCCCAGGGCATCGCGTTCGCGCAGGAACAGCAGGGTCGATGCGGCGAACCCGATCGCGATGGTCGCGACAATCGCGGCGCCGGCGCCGAAGGCGAGGCGGTGACGGCGAACCAGCTTTTGGAAGAGGTAGGTGGTGCTCGGCGGCCGCGCGGTAACCGGCTCGTATCTCAGGTGGCGCTCGAGATCCATGGCGAGCCCGTTGGCCGTCTCGTAGCGGCGGCTCCGATCCTTCTCGAGGCAGCGCATCACTATCCAGTCGAGGTCGCCGCGCAGGCGCAGCGAAAGCCGCGGGGCATCGGTGCCGCGGCGGCGCGCGACGGTGGTGCGGTCGGCGTCGTTGAGCGTGCGGAGGCGGAGCGAGGGGCGCGGCGGTTCCTGTTCGCGGATCAGGCGGCGCATCTCATCGATCCCTGACTGCACGAGCTCCTGCGTGTCGAAGGGCGTGCGGCCGGCGAGCAATTCGTAGAGCAGGACGCCGAGCGAGTAGATGTCGGAGCGCGTGTCGATATCGAGGCCGCTCATCTCGGCCTGCTCGGGGCTCACGTAGGCGGGCGTGCCGATGAATTGCTCGAAGGCGGTGAACAGCGTTTGTTCCGTGAGTCGGCCCTGCGTCGCCTTGGCGATCCCGAAGTCGATGACCTTGGGCACGGGCGCGCCGTCGTGCAGCGTTACGAGGATGTTGGACGGCTTGATGTCGCGATGGATGACGCCCTTTTGATGCGCGTGCTGGATCGCCTGGCACACCTTGATGAACAACTCGAGGCGCTGCTCGGTGGAGAGATTGTTCTGGTCGCAGTAGTCGGTGATGCGCATGCCGCGCACGAGTTCCATGACGAAAAAGGGCCGGCCGGCGGACGTCGCGCCGGCGTCGAGCACGCGCGCGATATTCGGATGTTCCATGCGCGCGAGCGCCTGGCGCTCGGCTTCGAAGCGCGCGATGACCGCCTTGGTGTCCATGCCGAGCTTGATGACTTTCAGCGCGACGCGGCGGCGCACGGCCTCTTCCTGTTCGGCCATGAACACGATGCCACAGCCGCCCTCGCCAATCTTCTGGAGAATTTTATAACGGCCGATGCGGTCGCCGGGCTTTTCTTCGACAATGACATCGCACGTTTGCGCGTGGGCGGTGAGGTCGGCCGGCGTGCCCTCCATGAAACTGGACGCTGCCTCGTGGGCGCGGAGCAATGACTCGACCCGCGCGCGCAGAGCGGGCTCTGACGCGCACACGCGATTGAGCCAAGAAACGCGTTCAGCGGACGGGAGCGCCAGGGCGCGCTCGAAAAGATCCTCTTGGCGGGAGACGGGATTCATCGGCGGAGGGAGGGCGGTCTTCATGCGGAATGGGGTCGGGAAACGGATCGATGGCTGGAAAAGGGGTGCTGCAGGCAGCGCCTTGCGGCTGCGCAGCCGGGCTGAAGCGGCAACGCGAATGGGCTCGGTGCGGACCCTAGTAGAATGCGGCGCGCACCTGTTAATTGATAATCCCAATGCGCTCATTGAGAGGATTGATGAACGGCGATACCCGGCGCGCTGGCCAATGCGATCGTGCTTCCTCAGTCGGTGGAGATCGCGTTTACTCGCTGCCGCGCGGCGCCTCCCAATCTCTCTTTTCAACGATGCAACAGACGACTTGGACTGGACGGTTTTCAAATCAAGTGGCGGTGGTCACTGGCGGAGCGGACGGGCTGGGCTTTGCGATTGCGGAGCGCCTGCTGCGGGAAGGCGCGACGGTCTGGCTCGTAGATCGCGACGAAGCCAAAGCCCGCGCGGCGGCGGCAAGACTCGGGGCCGGCGCGCAGGTGCTCGTGGCGGACATCGTGGACGAACCTGCGGTGCAAGCCGGGTTCGAGCGAATTTTCGCGGCGCAGCAGAGAATCGACGTCGTCGTTAACTCCGCGGGCATCGTGGGACCGAACAACAAGCGCATCACGGAAACGCCGGCGGACGGATTTGAGCAGGTGCTCCGCGTGAATCTTTTCGGGAGCTACGTCGTGTGCAAACACGCGGTCGTGCAGATGCAGAAGCGCAACTACGGCCGAGTGCTGTTGATCGCGTCGATCGCGGGCAAAGAGGGGAACGCCGGCATGTGCGGCTATTCTTCCGCCAAAGCCGGCGTGATCGGACTCGTGAAGAGCGCCGGCAAGGAATTCGCCGAGACCGGCATCACCATCAATGCGCTCGCACCGGCGGTGGTGCGCACCGCGATGGTGCAGGGCATGGACCCGGCGCAGGTGAAATACATGACCGATAGAATTCCGATGAAGCGCTGCGGTGCGCTCGATGAAGTCGCGAGCCTCGCGACCTGGATCGTGTCGGCCGAGGCGAGCTTCAATACTGGCTTTACGTTCGATCTCACGGGCGGACGAGCCGTGTATTGAATTACCGGTGACGACCTGACCGCGAAGGCGGGCGGCTACTTGGGGGCGGGGCCGGATGGCCCGCTTTTTAGCGACGCGTTGCCGGCGGCTCTGTGATCCGTTCCCAGTGCGCCTTCGCCTCGGGCAACGTCTCCAGGATGATCTCGTAGATCCGCTGCTTCTCGTCATTTCCCAAGTAAGCGTAGCGGCCACGCGGGTTATCGTCGCGGAGAGCCGTGTGCAGGCGGTCGAAGATGCGGCTTTTGAGCTGCACGGGGAGTTCGGCGAACGTCGACGAATAGATCAGGTAGCTACAGCGCTGCGCGAACAATCGCCCGCGCAGCTGCAGATCCCTCAGCGCATGCCCGGCGCGGCTGCGCGGTGCGGCCGCGGTGAATACGGCGCGGAAGGCCGCGTCGCCTATCACGCCGTCGGGGAGTGGAGCGGCATCGCGGAAGAGAAGATGGTCGACCACATCTTCTACGGCGCTCGCGAACACGCTTTTCACGCTGTCGTAGGCGGGCTCATCAGTGAACGGTTCCTTGAAGGTCTTTTGGAGCGAGCGTTGATATTCCAACATCCGGCGAGCGCTGTGC
>JANPIT010000210.1:0-4125 GCA_031425115.1 Opitutaceae bacterium
CCGAGGCGGAGCCGGCCATCGCGCAGGACGGGAAGATCGCGATCCAGATCCACAGCGGCGGAATGGCGCTGGTGCAGGTGAAAGATGTGCGGGTCGAGGTGTTGCCACCGACGCCCGGCGTCCCGACGTGGGACAAGGTGGGTCATCCCAAACCGCGCGAGCCCGGAGCGGCCAAGAAAAAATCAGCGCCGGCAACGTCCGCCGCGTCGGTGCCCGCTAACGGGACTCCTGACAACGCACCGAAGAAGTAGGCGGCTGGCGGCGAGACGCGCACCGCGGGACACTTGACCGCGGTGCCCCGCTCTCCGAAATAGACCGTCTCATGCACCTGCTGCGCGTCCTGTTTGCTTTTAGTATCCTTCTCACCGGCCTCGCGCGCGCGGCCGACAAGGCGGCGGAGAAGGCCCCGGTCGAAGCGGATGGCAAGGCGGAGAAGAAGCCGAAGACTTTCGTGGAGCAGCTGCAGGAAGCGGGCGTGAAATTGAAGGAAGGCCCGACCACCGTGCCGCTCGGAAAGATCGCCGAGCTCAAGCTGCCGGAAAAATATTTCTTCGTCGGGCCCGATTCGCTGAAGCGGTTCTACGAACTCACTCAGAATTCGCAGAACGGGAAGGAGGTCGGCGTGGTGCTCGCGCCCGGCTACATGTTGTTCATCGACTACGATGATGCCGGCTATGTGAAGGACGAGGAGAAGCTCGATCCGGAGAAGATTATGAAGGCCATGACCGACAACGAGGGCCCGGCCAACGAAGCGCGCAAGCAGCGCGGCTGGTCCGAGATGAAATTGAAAGGCTGGGCGACTGAGCCGCACTACGACTCGAAGACGAATAATCTGAAGTGGGCGATCAACCTGACCTCGTCACAGGACGGTTTTAAGGAAGTGTTCATCAACGAAAGCATCCGACTGCTCGGGCGCGGTGGCGTGATGAACGTGACGCTCGTGTCGGACACGCCCGGCTTCAAGGCGGCGGAAGCGGACACGGAGAAACTGCTCGCGAACAACTATAGCTACGTCGCGGGCCAGAAGTATTCGGAGTTCAAGCCGGGCGACAAAGTGGCAGCCTACGGCCTCTCGGCACTCGTGCTCGGCGGTGGGGCGGTGATGGCGGCGAAGCTCGGTTGGTTCGCGTCGCTCGGCGTGTGGTTTAGCAAAGCCTGGAAAGCGATCGTGTTCGCGCTGATCGCGCTCGGCGCCGGCATCAAGAAATTCTTCAACAAGCTCACGGGCGCGCGGCCCGACGACAAGCCGCCGATGGCCTGAGCGCCGGCAGATGTCGGAGTGGGTTTCAGTCCTCGCGGTTTTCTGGTTGTTGTGGGCGGTGGACGGCTGGCGGCTGCCCGGGCGGCGGATGTTTACTTTTGTCGGTCGTGAGTGGGGAGCGGGCGCGCGCGGCGTTTATCAACGTCTGAGTGTGCCCGGACCGTGGCCTGGAAGCTGGCGCGTCACCGCGACCGACGTGCCGCTGTCCGTCGCTCCCGTTGGGCTGTGTAATCGTCCCGCCGGCACGGCCGGTCGGCCGGCGGAAGGGCCGAAGAAGGTGGTGGCCTGGCGTTGGGCGGAGGTGCGCGAGGTCGGGGTGGCAAAGGGGTGGATCTTTATCAACGGCGGGCGATTTTGTCCGGACACGGGCCATGTGACGGCGCGGGAAATTCTGACGCTGGCGCAGCTGCCGGCTGCGGCACGCGAAGCTCGGCTGGGCGGGTTGATCGCGCGGTGGTTCCGGCCGGTCCACGTGCGGCGGCGGGCGCGGGTGCTGGTGGGGCGCACGCGGGGACCAGCGGGGCTCAACCTCCTCGTGATGATAGCGATGGCGGCGCTGACGATCTACGTGGTGGGCGATTTCGCGGCCCGGATTCCGACCCGGTCGAGCGAGGCGCTGGCGACCGCGCTGCCGTGGATGTTGCTAGGCCTGTTGGCCGTGCATCTGACGGCGGTCGTGATGGTTTGGCGGGCGGTGAAACGGTTGAAGCCGGTGGCGGCGCAGAAGCGCGGGGCGAATCTTTTCAGCGCGCTGATGATGCCACCGCAGGCGATGCGACTGCGGGCACTGGCTGGGGAGGGTTTTTTTCCGGCGCAGCATCCGCTCGCAGTCGGATTGGCATTTGCACGCGACCGTGGGCTGCGGGATTGGGCGTTTCATGTGGTCGCTGATCTGCGCTGGCCGTTGACCGAGGCCGAGGATCCGCCTCTGGCGCGCGAGGTGACGGCGTGGTTTCGCGGGGCGCTCGCGCGGGAAATCGAGCCGCGGCTGCAGCGGGCAGGTGTGGAGGTGGCGGGGTTGCTCGCGGCGCCAGCTCCGGACGCGCCGGCGAGCTCCGCCTATTGTCCGCGATGTGGCGCGCAGTTTGTGGCGGGCCGCGCGGCGTGTCCCAACGGCGTGGCCCTGCTGCCGTTGCGCGCAAGCCGTTGAAGCGACGGAATTCGCCGTCAGCGGGTTGGGAACGCGCGAAGGTGAAACCTTGCGAGAGCCGTGGTGTCGCACACGCTGCCTCCAACCATGAAGATCACTCTTTCGCTTTGTTTTGCGCTGGTGGGTTTATCCGCGGCGCACGCCCAGGTCGGCCGGGCGGACGTCGGTCATCGCGGCGACCGGACGACGCTCCTTCACGCGCCTCGCGGCGGGGACCACCGTGGGCATCACGATCACCACCACCATCGTAGCTCCCCCCGGGTGCATGTGGCGGTGGGTTACGGGGCGGGAAATTTCGGTTACTACCGCGGCACCGGTTACGGTTATGGGGGGTATCGCGACTTTGGTTACACGACTTACGCTCCCCGACACGGTTACGGCTACTGGCCGAGCTACAGTTATTACGGCGGCTATGGTGCCGACTACCCGTATCACAACACCAACGCTTACTACGGCAGCGCGAGCGGCGCGACCAACGGATTGCTGCTGGGTGCGCTGGCAGGCGGAATCATCGGCCACAACAGCGGCTCCCTCGGCCATAACGGCTGGCGCGGCGCCGCGTGGGGCGCGGGTTTGGGTTGGGTGCTCGGCTCCGTCGCCGACGCGAATCGCCGGCAGGTCGCGTATGAGCGCGCGCCAGTTGTCATTCAATCTGCGCCCCCCGTGGCCGCGCCGACCGCGGTCGCTGCGCCGGCTCAGCCTGTGACCATCATCAACAATTACTATAACAACAGCACGCCGATGACTGGAGCGAATGGGCTCTTCGGCCGCTGAGTTTTGCAGAATATCGATCGTGGGCGGTTCGTCTCTCCCGCGCTCGTGCTGATTCCACTTCCCTCGTCTCTTTCGCTCGTTCTGACACCATGAATCACCTTCCTTCCCGTTTCCTTCTCGCCGGACTCGTTGCCAGCTCAGCAATCCTCGCTGGCTGCGCCACCACTCGAGGCGTCCAAAATCCCTCGGGCGTGCCCGTGACCGAAATGCGTCCCGATGAGCGCGGCTTCGTCGCCGGCACGGGCATCGAGTCGCAGGACCTCGTGAGCGTGACGGACAAAATGGCCCGCAGCATCCTCGGCATCCCGCAGATCGCGCGGGCTCAAGTTCCGCCGAGCATCGTCCTCGATCCCGTGGTGAACAACACGCGCTTCCCCATCAATAAGGACATGTTCCTCACCCGCATTCGCGTGATGCTTAATTCGAAGGCCGCGGGCCAGGTGAGTTTTCTCGATCGCGAGATGATGAAGACGCTCGAGCGCGAGCGGGACCTGAAGCGCAGCGGCCAAGTCACGGCGAGTGCGGATCCAAACGTCGTCGAGTTTGGCGGCGCCGACTTTTTCCTGACCGGCAAACTCGAGGGCAACACGACCAAGGCCGCCGCGGGCATCAGCGACTACGTGCTCTACACGTTTCGCCTGACCGACGCGCGCACCAGCCGGATTGTCTGGGAGGATTTCGCGGAAATTAAGAAGCAGGGGCTCGAGGACGCGGCATATCGCTAAGCGAGGCAGCGGCAAAACCGGTCGGCCCTTTCCCCTGTTGGTCATTCTGAGCCCAGCGCAGAATCCAACAGAGAAGGCGGAGCCGGCTTTTGCTTCGACCGTCTCATTGGATTATCTGCTCCGCACAGAATGATATCAACGTTGAGAGCTTCCGTGGCCGTTTGCGTAGCGTCCGCCCTGTTGGGTGGCTGCGCTTATGGCCCGCCGCCCGACCT
>JANPIT010000211.1:0-2075 GCA_031425115.1 Opitutaceae bacterium
GTCGGCGGAAAATACCGTCGAGTTTCGTGCCTCGCTCAGCGGCCGGGCCGGCATCGGGATTCGGCTCGAAGCAGGCGCAGATGGCGAGCTTCGGGAGATTGGACGGGCGCAGAGTCATTTCGCACCTCCGGTCTGCGCTGCGAACTCAGCGAGGGCGGCGAGGAAGCGATCCGTCGCGCCGAGCACGCGCTGCGCGTATTCAGCGGGCACATCGCGCCACGTCTGGTCGGGTTTGATTTGCTGCCGAGCGAGCAGGAATGCGTTCACCTGGTCTTCATTCCCGGCGAACAACTCCGAGAGCTTGTCCGTCAGCGATGGTGCGGGCTGCTGCTGGGCGGGCTGAGCGACCGGCGTTGCCGGAATCGGCGTCGCGTTCGTGTTGCCGGTGAAGGCCGGGGCGATGGCCGCGAACTCGAACGACAGCATCTCATCGAAGCCGTGCCGATTTTTCGCGTCCCACGCCGCGCTGTGCGTCGTGTAGAGCTTGCGCTCCCGACCGCCGACACCGCGCTTCCGGCCGTTGTCGTTCTCGGCGACCTTCGTGAAGTAGTTGCCGAACAGCAGCAGATCGCACCATTCCTTCACGAGCGGCCCGACCTGTTTCGAAAGCTTCAGTTCGTAGCGGTCGTAGGCACCGGCAGCGTCCGGCTGCTCGAACTTCACGATCTTCGTGTGCGCGAGGAAGACGACATGCATTCCACGTCGGAGCAGCGGATCGAGTGACGCGAGGAACTTTGCGAACTCCTCTGCGAGCACCACGTAGCCTTTGCCGTAGCCGAAGTCTTCGATGCTCGATTTGTTCGCCTGCTTGCAGACGTGATCGACGAGCAGCTTTTCAAGCCAGTCGGCGGTGTCGATAACGAGGCTCTTGAATTCGTGCGCTTCGGCGGCGAGCGCCTGCACCGCCGTGGTCACGTCGGCCCACGACTTAGGTGCGGGCAGGCGAGCGACGTCGAGGTGATGGGTGCCGCCTTCGGTGTCGAGGAAGACGGGCGCGGGGAACTGCGCTGCGAGCGTGGATTTGCCGATGCCTTCGGGGCCGTAGATCACGGCCTTCTGCGGACGGGCGATGCGCCCGGTAAGGATGTTGAGTTTCATTTGGTGGTTTGCGTAGGTCGCCCGTGTTCGTGTTGTTGTGCGCCGACCTCTACGGGCCTCGTGGCCGGCGGTTAAAAGTCACCGCCGGCGAGAGCCGTGGACGGTCCACTGGCGCAGCCAGGCATCGAGTTCGGAGGGTTTGAAACGAAGCTTTCCGCCGTCGTGCGTGTGTGGCGGGGGAGTCCGGGACGCGAGCCGTGTCTCCAGCGTCGAAACCGACATCGCGAGGTATTTGGCGGCGGTCTTCTTATCGAGCCACGGCTCCAGTTCGTTGACTGCTTCCGTCTGGCGGCGGGTAACGGCTTCGCGGGCCGCCGCAATGGTTTCATCCAGCGAGCGCAGCTTCTCGCAGATCTGCGCCCCGACCGTTTCTAACGGCGTGCGCTCGGCTGTCTCGGACTCGGTTTCGTGTGCGACGTGGTTCATTTCTTGATGCCCAATTCCTCGCATCGCGCCCGGTTTCACGTCTGCCGGTATCACAAGACTCTGAGCCACCCGTCGCCGGTCTTGAACGTGATGCCGTGATACCGGTGCTCATACCGCTCCCAAGAACAATTGCGGTGTCGGACAGGCGTTGTCTGATACCGGTCTTGATACTCCGCTCGATATGAAAAAACACATCGACACCAACGTCCGGGGTCACCGCATCAAGTCGCTCGCCATCATCGGGGGATTTCTCGACGGCGCGCAGTTTGATTTCTGCACCGGACTCAACTGCATCATCGGCGCGCGGGGCACTGGAAAAACCACCGTGCTCGAGCTGATCCGTTTCGCACTCGACGCCGCCCCGCGCGACGCGCAATCCCGCAAGAAATTCGACAACCTGATCGCGGGTAATCTCGACGGCGGCCGTGTGGAGCTGCGAATCGAGACGAAGGACGGCCTCGGCTACACGGTGAGCCGCTCAGTGGGCGAGGCACCGATCGTCTCGGATGCCAAAGGACGCGCCACCACGATCTCGCTCGCTGCGGTTTTCC
>JANPIT010000212.1:0-17265 GCA_031425115.1 Opitutaceae bacterium
TGGCGTTGCGGAGCGCCTCCGTTCGCGACGGACTCGCGCCACTAAAAATATGCGTGCGACCATCCTTTATCTCGCCCTCGCGGCGACGCTCTCGGCGGGTGAAGTGGCCTGGCCGCAGTTTCGCGGACCGGGAGGCGCGGCGGTGGCGGACGGCGCGAAGCTGCCGGTGGAGTGGTCCGCGACCAAGAACGTGGCCTGGGTCGTCGACGTTCCCGGGCAAGGCTGGTCGTCGCCCGTGATCGCGGGCAATCGCGTATTCGTCACCAGCGCGCGCGGGGGTTTCAAGCCCGCCTCCACCGGAATTTTTGGTAACGACTACATCGCCGAGCTGAAGAAGCAGGGCCTGCCCGAGGATGAGGTGAACAAGCGCGTAATCGCACGCGATATCGAGCAGACGCGCGAGGTCGAGGACATCAGCTACCTCGTGCTGGCCTTCGACACGCAGACGGGAAAACAGCTATGGGAGCGTGAAGCGCACCGCGCCCGGCCTTTTGGTGGCCGGCATCGCAAGAACACTTACGCCTCCGAAACGCCGGCGACGGACGGCGAGCGCGTCTATGCCTCATTCGGCGGCAACGTCGGTCTCTTCTGTCTCTCGCTCGACGGCGAGGTGCGATGGAAGCGCACGTGGGAACCGCAGTCGATCTACCTCGATTTCGGCACGGCGTCGTCGCCGGTGGTGCATGCCGGGCGCGTGTATGTATTGCGCGACAGCGAGGGCGAGTCGTTCGTCACCGCGCTGGACGCGAAGACCGGCGACGTAGTGTGGACGACACCGCGCACTGATCTGGCTGTGAAAAACAAATCGGGCTGGGCGACACCGTTCGTGTGGGAGACGCCGCAACGCACGGAAATCGTCACCGTAGGGAAGGGCATGGTCGTGAGCTACGGGCTCGACGGTGCGGAACTGTGGCGGCTGCGCGGCATGACGCAGGCGACTCCTTCGCCGGCGGCCGGCGGTGGCCTGCTCTTCGTGGGGTCCGGCTCGCAGGGCGAAACCAATCGGCCGCTTTACGCGATCAAGCCTGGTGCGAGTGGCGACATTTCGCTCCCCGAGGGCGAAACGTCGGGCCCGTTTGTCGCTTGGTTCCAGCAGCGAGGCACGCCTTACACGGGCTCGCCGCTCTATTATCGTGAACGGCTATACTCGATCAACGATGGCGGGATGATGCAGGTGTTCGAAGCCGCGACAGGCCGCGAAATCTATCGAGAGCGGGTAGGGGGCTCCGGCAACACATTTTCCAGTTCGCCCCTCGCCAGCGCCGGCCGCATCTACGCGCTGAACGAAAACGGCACCGCCATCGTCTTCGCGGCTGGCGACAAATATACCCAACTCGGCAAGAATGCGCTGGGCGAAATGAGTCTCGCCACGCCTGCGGTCAGCGGTGCGGGCCTCTTCATTCGCACGCAGACGAAGCTGTATCGGATCTTGGACGCGGCGTTTTAGTTCGCCGCATTACCGCGGAGGCAAACCGGGGACGGGCTCAGTCAGCGCGGTCAGCCCTCCTGTGGAATCTCATACGCTTCGCGGCGCGGTTTCAACCGTCCGCTGCGCTGTGCGACCAGTTTGCGCGAGCGTTACCGATGGATTGATGCCGTTTGGGTTAACCGCCCCATAGCGCATAGAGTCCCGGGTGCTATATTGGGCACATGAACCTCATCGTTATCTTGATTGTGCTGCTCCTTTTGTTCGGTGGCGGCGGCTTTTATATGGGCGGTCCTGCCTTCGGTGGCGGCGCCATCGGACTGATTTTGCTCGTTTGCCTGATCGTCTATTTTATGGGCGGATTTCGCGGCAGAAAGTAAGCGGTCTCACGGCGTGAGTTTGATTCGATCGTGACCGCGCCGAGGGCTGGGCGGCCGATTTTACCAGCGGGAACGCGCGCGTAGCTGACCCGAGAAGGGGAGATGGCACGCTCCTTGTTGTGATGCGGGGGGCATGACGCCATGGTCTTTGGGTTTGGCTGCGTAACTGTAGGCCAGCGGACGCGGTTTGGCGCGCGCAAGCGCGCTGACCTACGGTTCAGGTCTTTGTATAGCCAAAACAAAAGACCATGGGCATGACGCTGGCCCTATTTCTCGTTGGGCTTCGGGTTTGTGAGCGCTCGCGCGGGTAGCATACGGGTTGGACCGAGCGATGAGGCAGGAGCAGCGGAACAGCGGAGGGTAAGGGCTCCACGTTCAAGGTGCCGCGGAGCCACTGTGGCTCCGGCGAATTGAGCGTTGAGCATTGCACGTTGCGTGTAGAGCGTGCTTCCGGTGCCCCGTGGCGCCGCTCTTGCGCTTCTTCCCCGTGATATTTCCAGCGTTTCGTTTTCCGCCGCATCGCGGCCTTCTGTGGAGTGTGCTCGTCTGTGCGCTGGCGGGGAGTGCGGCCGGGGCTGAGCCTCCCCCCGACGCGATCGACGCGACGGTGGCGGATTTCTTTCGGCCGTTTCAGCACGATCTCGCCACGCTGGCGCCTGATGGGCGGCACCTCGCGATGACCGAGCACCTACGCGACAAGCCGCCGGCCATTGTGGTCATCAATCTCGATGATCGCTCGAGTCAGCGTTACGCAGTGGATAGCGGGACGGAGCATGCGGTGCAGCAGCTCCAGTGGATTTCGTCCACGCGTCTGGTATTTACCACGCGCGGCCGGGCGGTCGGCTCGCTCGAATTGGGCAGCGGCGAAATCAAAGCTCTGCTCACCGCCCGCGACCTCGACGCATTCACGCCGGAGCCCGTCCTGGGATTTCGGTCCACCGCCGTGTCCGTCACGCCGGACATGTCGGCGGACTCGACGAGAGTGAATACCTTGGAGCTGGATCCGCGCCGGGAAATCTCCTTGCGCGAGGCGCTCGCGACGGCCGGCGTCTCAGGCGACCTTTTCGGCCGCGACTCGAAGCGAGGCCCTGGCCGCGCGCTCCGCCCGTTCCTGCTCGGGATAAAACCGGGCGCGGCCAACACCCTGTTGGTGGAGCTCCGCAGCGACGGCGATCTGTTCGCTTATCGCCGCGGAGAACGCCAGCGGCTCACCGTGCCTGGAAACGTCTACATCCTCGACCGCAATGCCTCGCCGCCCGCGTCCGCGGCCGATCTAAACGCGGTCCCCCCGCAGGCCGGCGCCTACGCCGCCTACGATATCGAGCATCTCCCTCCACCGCTCGTCGTCCTGGAACTCGACACGGTCAAAGGTCGGACCAAGGAGGTGGCGCGGGACGACAACTGGCGGCGCACCTGGCTCGACCATCAGGGCCGGTTGCGTCTCGCGCTCGAACAGCAGGGCCGCCGCTTCCGCTATGTCTATCGGGCCGAGGACTCCAAGAAGTGGATACCGCTCGATGCCCTCGTGAAGACTCCGACGCCTCTCGGCTTTGCCGCGGGCGCGGACACCCTGCTCGGCCCCCGTTCGGTGCCGCTGGGCTTCGACTCCGGCGGTCGGGGCCTGTATATCGCCACCAACGTGGGCCGCGATACGTTTGGCCTCCGCGTCCTCGACCTCGCGCGGGGGCAACTCGAGGAGCTGGAAGTGGCGCATGACCGCTACGATTTGATCGAGCCGACGGTGCTCACCGCCGGCGACGTGCTGCATTTCGATCCGCACACGAAGAATCTCGCGGGCGTGAGTGTCAGTGCCGCGCGCCGTGATACGCGTTGGTTCGATCCCGGGATGACCGCACTGCAGGCTCAGTTGAACAAGCAGCTCGCGCCGCAGCGGGCCGAACTGCGGGAGTGGAATAGCGACCGCACGCGCTTCCTCGTGGAAGTCGGCGGGCCGGGCGATCCGGGCGGCTTTCTGGTGGTCGATGCGGCGAATGGGAAAATGATCCGTTGCGGCGACCGCGCGCCCTGGCTGACGGGAGCGAAACGCAACCTCACGCAGGAGTTCGATTTTGTGGCGGAAGGCGGACGGCGGCTGGCGGGCTATCTGACACTTCCGCGCCAGCCCCGCCTGAGTCCGCCACCCGTGCTCGTGTATTTTCACGACGGTCCGTGGTTTTCCGATCCGCCCGCGTTCAACCGCGGTTCGCAGGCGCTCGCGGCGCTGGGGTTTGCCGTGCTGCAATTGAACTATCGTGGGTCGAGCGGTTTGGGCCGCGCGCATATGACGGCGACGGACGGCAGCCTCGATCGAGCGGTGCTGAAGGACGTCCAGGCGTTTCTGATGCGAAGCGCGGAGGGGAAATTGCCGATCAACCCGCGGATGGTTGCCACCCTGGGCAACGGCATCGGTGGCTATCTGGCCGTGCGCATGGCGCAGCTGGCGCCAGAGATGTTTCGTTGCGCGGTGGCGATCAACGCCCCGGGCGATCTTGATGCGTGGCGCACAAGTCCCGAGGCCGCGCCGACGCTCCTGGCCGATCTGCGCCAACATGTTTTTGGCACCGATCGCGAAACACTGCGGGCGCAGTCCGCGGTGGCCGCCGGCCCGACGACCAAGGCGCCGGTGCTGGTCGTGCATGGGACCGAGAATCCTTACGTGCCGATGTCGCTGGGCCGGGAACTCTATCGAGCGCTGAAGAAAGGGTCGGAAGAGACCGCGTGGGTCGAGCTTCCCGGCGAAGGTCACGCAGGCTGGTCGGAAAAAACGACTGCAAAACTTTTTGCCGAACTGGGCCGCTTTTTCAACGCGACGATCTACAACTACGAGGTGGAAGTGCGCACGCCGCAGGTGGTGCGGTGAACGGGACGCGACCGCCAGTCTGAACGCCGCACCTAGTGCTGGCCATGCGCAGCCTGATGTGCACGTTCCGCGGACACACTGGACATGAATCGCCGTTCTCTCACTCCTCGCGTCCGCGAAGCGCTGCGTCAGTTGGCGGCGGGCCCCCAGGACATGCGCGACGAGGCGTTGCTGCAGCAAATTAACGACGAGATGAAGAAGTTGCCGGTGGAAGACATCGCCTACATCCGCGATCGCGTGCGGTTTTCGTGTCCGCCGTGTCCGATGGTGCAGTCGGTCGTCCTCATGCTCAATGGACTGATCGAAGTCAAAAACCTGAATCTTTAGGCGCCGGCCCCTCGGAAATACCGCGTGTCTTACGCCAGCGCGGCCCGGCAATACTGGACGCACTTTGCCACTTCCTTCACGGCGTCCGAGCCCTCGGGAATCTTGTATTCCAGTTCGATGTCGGCGGGAAACGTCCACTTTTCTTTTCGGATTAGCTGCAGGATTTCCCGGATTGGCGTCTGTCCCTTGCCCCACTCCAAGTTCAAGCCGTCGGCCGTGCGGTCCTTCAAGTGCAGGCTCACGATGCGATCGTGATATTTTTCCAGCACGGGGATCGGCGATTGTCCCTTCGTGCCGGCGACGTAGTGGCCCACGTCGAAGTTGAAACCAATATAGCTACCCGGGTCGAAGAGCGGGTCCATCTGCTCCATCGTGGGCAAATTCGCCGTGTGGTTGTGAAACCCGACCCAGATCTTGTGCTGCTGCGCAAAGGGCGCGAGCCGCTTCACCAACGCATCCGATCGCTCGGTCGTGATGCCGGCGCAGCCCAGCGCTTTTGCCACGAGGAAGTTGAACTCGATCTCCGCGTCCGACGGGCCGAAGGCAATCTTGTGCAAGTGGATCGTCACACCCGCGTCGTTATAGAGTTTCCGCAACGCCCGGCATTTGGTGAGCTGCTCCTCTCGCTGTGAGTCGGAGTAGGTGACGGGCGGGGTCGACGCCGCCTTCTTGCCCTTGCCCCCACCGCCGGCAGTTACGTTGAAGCCGGCGTAGCCCATGATGGCCGGCCCCATCAGTTCCACTTCACTGAGTCCGTCGGCGACGAGTGCTTCCAGAATCTGCTCCGCATTGCTGAACATGCTGCGGTAGCTGTAACTGATGGTGCCCACGCGGACGCCGTTGAAAACGGAATTGGGTTTGCCCACCGTGGGTGCCGTCGTAGCGGAGAAGCCGATACGCGGAAGAACGGCACAGGCGGTCAACGCGGCCGCCTGGCGAATGAACGTGCGGCGGGGGAGGCCAGGATGGGGTAAGGGAGTCGGCATGGGGTGAGTCGAAGGGAGACGGAGCGGGTTGGCGATGGCTGATTGATAAGTGCGAAGGCCGCCAGATCGCGCAGCGGTCACGTTACTCGACGGGTTTTCTTCGTCGGGATTTCACGTCGGCTTCACCAAGACTTCACGCAGATTCGCGATACTCGCTGCGCATGAAATCACTTTTCGTTTCTCATCGGTTGGCGCGCTCGGTAGGCGCCATGGTTGCCTGCCTGATGTTTGTCGCGCTCGCCCACACCCGCAGCGACGGAGCCGATGCGGCCGCGCGGATGGAAGCGATGGTGCAGAAACACGTCGCGACTGAGCAATTCACCGGCGCCGTGCTGGTCGCGAAACGCGGCGCGGCGGTGTTCGATCGCGCCTACGGCCTAGCCAACCGCGAGTGGGACATCGCGAATACCCCCACGACGCACTTCCGCATCGGTTCGATCACGAAGCAGTTCACCGCGGTCGCCGTCCTGCTGCTGGAGGAACGCGGCCAATTAGAGCTCACCGACCCGGTGTCCGCGCACATGCCCGACGCGCCCGCGGCATGGAGCAAAATAACGCTCCATCATCTCCTCACGCACACCTCCGGCATTTCGAATGTCACTCGTGACCCCGAGTTCATCCTCTGGAAATTTCAGCCGACCACGGTCCAGACAATGGTGGGCCGATTTCGCGATCTGCCGCTGGATTTTCCTGCCGGTGAGCGCCACGCCTACAGCAACTCGAACTACCTCGTGCTCGGCCTCATCGTTGAGAAGCTCTCCGGGCAGAAGTTCGGTGAGTTCCTGCTCGAGAATGTGCTCAATCCGCTCGGGCTGAACAACACGGGAGTCGATTCGAATCTGGAAATACTGCCGCGCCGCGCGAGCGGCTACTGGCGCCGAGGGGATCACATTCTCAACGCACCCTACAGCGATATGTCGGTGCCTCACGCCGCTGGCGCGATGTATTCGACCACGCATGACTTGTGGCGGTGGGCCGAAGCGATCTTCGGCGACAAACTGCTCACGCCCGCTTCGCGCGCGAAATTGCTGGCTCCCATCCAGGACAACTACGCGCTCGGGGTGAGGGTGGCCACTTTCCAAGGCCGCAAGCTGATCGAGCACGGCGGCAACATCTCCGGTTTCTCTTCCTTCCTTCGCCACTATCCGGAGCAGGCTGTGACGGTGGTCGTCCTCTCGAACCTGACCACCGGTATCGTGGAGGAGCTCCTCGGTCAGCTTTCCGCGGCGGCATTCGAAGGCGGCGACGACGCGAAACCGACGCGCGCTGCGATCACGGTGCCGACTGCCATCCTCGAAACCTACTGCGGGGTCTACGAAGTAGGGGGCGGCAGGCAGGTAATCTTCCGGCTCGTGAACGGTGGACTGACCGCGCAGCCCACAGGCCAGGAGGTCATGTTGGTTCTCGCCGAGTCGGAGACGAAATTCTTTTTCAAGACCGTCGAGACCGAGGTGGAGTTCGTCCGCGACGAAAGTGGTCGGGTCACGCACCTGATGATGAAGCGCGACGGCCGCACGCGCAAAGCACCTCGCATCTCCGACTGACGACTCGCACTGGCGCTCTGGTCGTGGTGGCGGTTTATCCGCGTTATCCGCGCAATCCGGTCAAAAAACTTCCGCGATTCTATAGTCCTCGGAAACGCGATCGATCCGGATCCCAATTCAAGTTGTGATGAGCCCGCCATGCAGCGCGTTATTCCGGCCAGCATCTCCCTCCTGATCCTCGCGCTGGTGCTGGTGCTGCCGTTGGTTGGCGGGCTCTTCGCGGGCCGACCGCTCGCGGAGTTCACCCAGTTTCCTCCGCCGCTGGAGGTCTCGACCGGGTATGTGCGCTTCTCGTGGCTGGCGGTGGGTGCGGTCGGCGCGTCGCTCGCGGTGGTGGCATGGGCTTGGTTCGTCGGACGCCGGCTACCCGCGCCGGCGCGAGAGAAGTTCGCGGCGGGGACGACCGCGGGGCCGCGAGTTTTTCCGGCGTGGGGCTGGGCTGCGCTGGCGTGGACGTTGGCTTGGTGGACGCTCGCGTGGACGCGATGGGCGTGGTTTGCGCCGCTCCAGGCCTACACGTTTTTCCCGCTTTGGATTGGCTTCATCGTCACCGTAAACGCCGCCTCGCAGCGACGCTCTGGCTCGTGCCTGATGCGACGCGCGCCGAGACAGTGGTTCGCGCTGTTTGCGGCGAGCGCGCGTGTTGGTGGGGCTTCGAATGGCTCAACCGCTTCGTCCGGAACTGGCACTACTTGAACGCAGAGGTCGGCGCTCGAGAGTATTTCGTGCATGCGACATTGTGCTTCTCGACGGTGCTGCCCGCCGTGGCGGCAGTCGCGGAGTGGTTGAGCTCCCACCGCCAATGGAACGAATGCGTGCGCCACGGTCCGGCTTGGGCGTGGCTTGCGCGGCGCGATACGGCGGTCGCCCTCGCGGTTGTCGGGTGCGTCTCGCTCTTTGCGACCGGAGTCCGGCCGCAATGGTTCTACCCCGCGCTCTGGGTGAGTCCGCTGGCTCTGCAGCTCGCTGCGCCGGTGCAGAGGGATCGCCCGAGTTTGGTGCACGAGATGGCGCGCGGCGATTGGCGCCGCGCCGCATCGTGGATGATCGCCGCGCTGGTGTGTGGCTTTTTCTGGGAGCTGTGGAACTGGCTCAGTCTGGCAAAATGGATTTACACCGTGCCCGGCGTGGAACGCTGGCACCTGTTCGAGATGCCCGCGCTCGGCTACGCGGGCTACCTGCCGTTCGGTTTGGAATGCCTGCTCGTCGCCGAGTGGGTGATCGGCGATCGCTGGCGGTCAAGGGTCGCTGGCCAGTCAGCCGAGTAGGCGAATTACGGATACAACGGGAGGGTGACGATGGGGGACGATCCGCAGAGTCGGTTGCGGAGAGCGTTTACACGTTCACCGGGTTTGCCATGGCATCCGGCGCACGAATCGCGGCGCTTGTAGGTTCTGTCGCCCCGGAACTATGTTTCCGGTCCGTGCCGCGCTCCTACCAAATCATCGCGCTGATCGAGCGGACTGACGCTTGGTGGGCCTGGCGGCGGGGAGGCGTCGGTTCATCGGATGCGGCGACGATTCTTGGGGCGAAGCCGGCGAAGAGCCCGGAACGGCTGCTCCTCGAGAAACAGCAGGCGCCCAAGGATTCCGGCCGGAACTTCCTGCGCGCGCGCGGGGCAGCTTTGGAACGCACGGCCCGTGCGAACTACTGTTTGGCCGTCGGCTTCACGGTGGAGCCGACGTGCGTGCAGAGCATCGCCCGGCCGTGGCAGCGCGCGAGTCTCGACGGTCTTTCCGCGGACGGTGAACGCGCGGTGGAAATCAAGTGCGGGCCTGCCACGTATCAGAGCGTGTCTGCGCGTCGGCGGCCGCTTCGGCAGCACATTTGCCAGCTGCAACACATCCTTGCGGTCACCGACCTACCGGTCATCGACTATTGGTGCTATTGCCCGCCGCACGCTCCGGTGCGTCTGGAGGTGCGCCGGGACGAGGCCTATATAGAGCGTCTCCTAATCGCGGAGGAAGTTTTCTGGAAACGCTTCGCGCCGGGAGCAGCGTCGGAATCCCCGGTGGCGGCGCGTGAGCCCTAACGATGCAGTGGAATGGTGGGGCGCCTATTGTTAAGTGCGCGCGGTCGGAAGACCGGCGAACTGTGGGTGCGCTTCGATGCGCGCGGCGAAGGCGGATTGTTCGCCGGCCGGCAGCGCGGCGGGAAACTGGGATTGGCTGCGCCGCCAGCGGGCGAGCCAGGCCGACCCGAGCAGCGGGGCGGCAAGGGGCGGGTGCGCACCGGGGGCGGGTGGCGTGAATGCGATCGTGGTGGCTTCTTTCGGACCCGTGCCCGCGCCCTCCGCGACAAAAAAGCCTGCGGTCAACAGCGCCACGCGCACTGCCGTCGAGGCGGAGTAGGTGAATAGTTCCACCGGCTTCGTGCGACAGCAGGCGTGGAGCCGCGCAAACACCTGGGGCGTCCAAAGCGCGGTATCCGTTTTCGCGGAGAACGGATCGTAGAAAATAATGTCGGGGACGCGCGCAGCCTCGAAGTGCGCGAGGAAATCTCCGTGCAGCAGTTCCCACGTGAGCAGGCCCGTGGGATGTTGCCACCGGCCGGTGCCGAGGAGGCTGTGGGGGGCGGCGTGTTGGAGGTGCGGAAAGCGGGAGGATTTGCCGGCCGCGAGCTTCAGCGGATCCAGATCGCACTCGAAGCTCACGATGCGTAGCGGGCGCAGGGCCGCCGCGCCGTGACGCGTCAGCGCGTCCTCAAAGCAGGCAATGGCGGCCATGGCGTTGGAACCAGCACCGAGGCCCACATCCCAGATCACGAGTTCCGCGGTGGGCTCGAACATCGCGGGCGTGGCCGCGGGTAAGAGCAAGCGGGCAGCCAGGCGGGATTGCGCTATATAGATCGTATTCGCTTCGTCGCTCGGGCGGTTGACGGAGTGCATGACCTCGCCGGAGCTGATTTGCCGTATGCTGGAGAAACCTGCCGGGCTCTTGACGATCTCGTAGTCGCCGAGGCGGGGCGGCACCTCGACCTTCGCTTTGGCGGGGTGCGTGGCAGGGTTGGCCTCATCGGAGCGGGCGAGCTCCAGGCGTTTCGCTGCGTAGAAGGCCGGAAATTCATCGCGCAGGATGCTCGCGCGCATCTCGCGCATGAGGCGGTGGTAATAGGCGAGGTTGTGCGTCGTCAGGAGATGCCAGCCGAGCATCTCGTCGGCCTTTACCAAGTGATGGAGATAAGCCCGCGTGTAATCGCGACACGTCTGGCAATCGCACGCCGCGTCGAGTGGTTCCTCAGAAAATTTATAGGCAGCGCGCGCGCATTTGATCTTACCGTGCGAGGTGAAGGCGGTTCCTCTTTGGGCGACCTGCGACGGGATAATACAGTCGAACATATCGACGCCGCGGTGCACCGCCTCGAGGATATCGATCGGGGTGCCGACGCCCATGAGGTAACGCGGCCGGTCGGCGGGCAGATAATCGGTAACGAGGCCCGTGAATTCGTAGCGCTCAGCGTGGGTTTCACCCACGGCGAGCCCGCCGATGGCGAGACCGTCGAAGGGCAGCTTGGTCAGAAACGTCGCGCTTTTTTTCCGGAGGGCGGGATGGCACGCGCCTTGGACGATGCCGAACATCGCTTGCGGTGAATCACCCCGCGCGTCGAGCGAGCGCTGCGCCCAGCGGTGCGTCAGTTCCATGGCGGCCTCGGCTTGGGCGAGGGGAGCGGTTGAGGGGATGCACTGGTCGAGCACCATCATGATGTCGCTCCCGATGGCCCGCTGCATCCCGATGCTCGTTTCGGGCGATAACAAATGGAGGCTTCCGTCGACGTAGCTTTTAAACGTGGCGCCGTCTTCCGTCATGGCGCGTTCCGACGGGAGGGAGAAAATCTGGAAACCGCCGGAGTCCGTGAGGACAGGTCCGTCCCAGTTCATGAAGCGGTGGATGCCCCCGAATTTGCGGAAAACATCTGGGCCGGGTCGAAGCAGGAGGTGGTAAGTGTTGGCGAGCAGCACGCGAGAGCCGACGGCCTTGAGCGAGTCGATCGTCTGGCCTTTGACCGTGGCCTGGGTGCCGACGGGCATGAAAACCGGCGTGAGGACCTCGCCGTGAAGAGTCTGGAAACGCGCCGCCCGTGCCTTGGAGTGCGCGGACTGGTGATCGACGGAAAAGCGGAGACGGGACATTAAGGAAAAAAGGGCTGCGGCCTACGAGAACCGCACAAACTAGTAAGAGTTTGCCGCGCATGCGAAGCCCTATCGGGAGGCCTGTCCAATCCCTCGAATGCCCTCGAACGCGGTTGCCGGATAACGCGACACCTTCGTTCATCGGAGAGCGGATGAGGATTCTGTTGGTCGGGTGGCGTTACGATCGCCTAGCGATCCGTCCTCGAAGTCTACTTGCCGACCGTGGAATGGTTCATTTGTTGTTCTTCTTATGTCACCCGCGCCGGAACCCGCCAACGATCAGCTTGCGACTGCCGTGCAGGAATTTTCGAGCGCGCAGACGTTTGACGAGGTGTTGGAGATCGTGCGGCATCTGGCGCGTCGGCTGACGGGGGCGGATGGCGCGACGTTCGTGCTGAAAGACGGCAACGATTGCTTCTACGCCGAGGAAGATGCGATCGGTCCCCTTTGGAAGGGCCGACGATTTCCTCAAACCTCGTGTATCAGCGGATGGGTTATGATGTATCGGCAGCCGGTGGTGATTGAGGACATCTTCGATGATCCGCGAGTCCCCGTGGCAGTTTACCGTTCCACGTTTGTCAAAAGCCTCGCGATGGTGCCGGTAGGTGGGGAGACGCCGTTTGCGGCGATCGGGAATTACTGGGCGCAGCGGCATCGCGCGACACCGGAGCAAGTCGCCACGCTCCAAGCGCTGGCCCAGCATACGAGTCATGCGATGGCGCGCGTGAGGTAACTTCGGGTTTTCGCTGCGGGACGTCGGGATTGCGGCTGCCCGAAAAGAGTGGGGAAAATCAGGATACGTGGATCACCGCGGACGGAGCGGCGGGGCGGTGGTAGAATTTCGCAGCGCTCCGCGTCGCCCTCGCGGAAAAATGCACCGATTCGGGCGTTTGACAGCGGGCTCGGCGGATCGAACCATGGCGGAACCTTGGCCGTGCCTGGCGTGACGCACCAGGCGTATGCGCTGCATTCCCTTCACCACTATGATCCTCGTAATCACCGCCCGCCCTCGGATCCGCGTTCTGTGCTCGGTGTTAATGCTCGCGACCCTGCCGGCCTTCGCTGCCGACACGCCGGCACCCAAGGTCGATGCTGCGACAACGAACCGCGCGGCAGCCGCCGACAAAGATACGATCGTCGCGACCATCCCGATGGAGATCGAGGCGGAGGGCACGGGGGCGCACGGGCAACTGGTGGTCGCCCCGGAAGTCGTTAGTCCCGATTCGCGCACGGATCTGGTCTACACCATCACGGCGGAGCCGCTCTATGGCCGGGTGGGACTGGCGGGAGGCGGCGACGACGCGGATTTTTTCAAGAACAAGACTTCGCGCCTCGGCTATTTTGCCTACCGACCACAGGAGGGTTATGCGGGCGAGGATTCCTTCAGCTACACCGTGCGCAATGAAACGTCGGGCCTGGTTTTCAAGAATACGGTTGTCGTCACGGTGAAGCGGCCCGCCGCCGTGATGCTCGACAAGTTCGAGGTCGGCGCCAACCGCGAGCGTTCGATGACGGTCCGGGGCGTCTCGCTTACGACGCGTCCCAATTCGCCGATCACGCACAAAGTGCCCAGCCACGAAGATTTCATGACGCCAGCCGACCGCATCGGCATCGCGGGTCCAAAGGTCGTCTACCAACTGGACGACAAGGCGAAACCCCAGAACGGCACCGCCAAACTCGATCGCGCCACTGGCCAGCTTACTTACGCGCCCAACCCCGGTTTCATCGGTGAGGAGCGTTTCAAGTATTACACCACGGACGAAAACAACGCGCACCTCGGCGTCGAAAACGATGTTTCGGTCGATGTCGCGCCGATTCGCAACGTGAAGCAGATCTCGGTCGATCGCTCGCGCAGCCGTGAGGTCGATCTCGTGTTCGTGATCAACAATTCGCCCTCGATGGCCGCGCACCAGAGCCGCATTGCAGCCAACCTCAGCCGCTTTCGGCAGCTTTTCCATACGCGTGACCTCGACTACCGCATCGGGGTGCTCACGACCGATTTCGTGAACGCCGAGCCAGGCCGCCGGGCCGACGATCAGCCCTACTTCAAAGAGGTCCGCTCCGTGCAGTTGGATGCGGCGGGTAATCCGGTGCTCGATAGCCGCGGGCGCCCGAAGCAGGTAACCCGGCAGGTCGCCAGCAACGGCTCGCTCGTGTCGCTCCCGGTCATGGCTCAACCGTGGGTCACGCCTCAGACGTCGGACCGTCTGTTCGAGGAACTGGTGAAGGTCGGCACGAGTGGCGATAGCAACCGCACGGCGTTTACGTCGGTCTACAATTTTGTCGCGGGCTCCTATAACAAGCAGCACTCGTTCCTGCGGCCCGACGCCACGACGATCGTCGTATTCTTCATGGATGAGGAGGAGACGCGCATGGCGCTGTGGAAGGAGCAGAGGAACGGCCCCCGTCAGGCTGAATGGATTGAGAACGGCAAACTTCCCGACCTCATTAACCAGCAGAACGTGCGTAATTCGAGCGGGCGGCAGACGCTCGATGGCTATATCAATTACTGGGTGCTCCGCCCCTTCATCATCGCGAAAGGCAACAAGCGTGGAAAGATCGAGATGCACGCGGTGGTGTCACCGGGCAACATCTCGCACCGGCGTGCAGCCGAGCTCACCGGCGGCACCGTGCTGAATATCGAGAGTGATTTTTCCGGTCCGCTCGCCGCGCTGGGCGATCGCATCGCTGACACCGTCGCCGTCGCGCTCGAGCCGGTGGAAGGCGCCGCCACGTTCTACAAGAAAAGCCTGCGCGTGCTGGTTGATGGAAAAGAAGTGCGCGCCGATCCGCAAAACGGCTATGTCTACGACGAACTCACTCACAGCATCCGGTTTCAGGGCACCGCCAAAAAGCAGGCTTTCCTCGCCAAGATCGACATCACCTACGAAGAGCACCTGTGACAGCGACGGTGCTCGGTCTGCCCCGATGAGCAGCCGTGGGTGAAAGCCCGAAGGCGAAATCGGTGACCGGATAAAACCACCCTCCAACAAACAGAAATTTTCATGAGGAGTGTTGATCGCAAAAAACAACTGCCGCCCAAAGACCAGGAAGAGTTGCTCGCGTTATTGAAAGCCCGCTTTGAGAAAAATATGGCCCGCCACAAAGGCGTTGCCTGGGTGGAAGTGAAAGCGCGGTTGGAAGCTAAGCCTGAAAAGCTGTGGTCGCTCCGTGAAATGGAGCGGACGGGCGGTGAGCCGGATGTAGTCGGGTATGACAACAGAACGGGCCACTGCCTCTTTTTCGACTGCTCGCCCCAGAGCCCTCATGGTCGCACGAGTGTTTGCTACGACCGGGAGGGCCTCGAGTCCCGGAAAGAACATAAGCCGAAAAACAATGCGGTGGATATGGCCGCAGCCATGGGGATCGAGATGTTGACCGAGGAACAGTATGGCGAACTGCAACAACTGGGAGACTTCGATACGAAGTCGTCGAGCTGGGTGAAAGCGCCCGCCGATATTCGAAAACTCGGCGGCGCCCTCTACGGCGAGCGCCGCTACGGTCGCGTCTTCGTGGGGCACAACGGTGCGCAGTCTTACTACGGCGCCCGGGCGTTCCGGGGCGCGATCAGCGTCTAGCGTTCCCCACAACTCTGAAAATACGCCTGGCAACGTGGGGCTTTGTGATCACGGCTTGTCCGAAGGGCGCGTCCCCGGCAAACGGTGACTAAGCCTATCAACCTCACTTTCCCCATGAAGCCCAAATCCGTCTTCCTCGCTGAAAACACCAACCTCGAGATCGAGGAGTTTCTCAAAAAGCACCACACGCTTTACGTTCCAGTGGGCGCGATGGAGCAACACGGCCCCCATTCCGCGATCGGCACCGATGTGTTCATCCCGCAGGAAGTCGCCCGCCGCGTCTGCGAGCGGCAGGGCAATGCGCTGGTCGCCGCGCCGCTGAACTACACCCTCTCGTATCCGCATCGCGGGTTCACGAGCGAGTTCAGCCTGAGCGTCGAGACCTTCATGGCCGTGATCCGGGATCTGACCCTTTCCTTCGGCCAGGCGGGGTTCAAACGGATAGTGTATCTGAACGGCCACTACGACAACACGTATGCGCTGGCCTACGCCTGCGCCCAAGTTGCGGAGAAACTGCCGGAAGGAGCGAAGGCGTTTCCTTTCAATTATTGGGATGGCCTGACGCCGGAACAATGGGGCGTCATGACCGAAGGGGGGAAGGGGATGCACGCCGGCGAGAGTGAGGTGTCGGCGCTGCTGGCCATCAACCCGCAGTGGGTGGACATGGAAAAAACCAATGCCGAGTTCCCGAGTTTTCCGGAAACGATCACGAAGTCGCCGGCGCTGCACACGGCCTTTTTCTTTTCGTCGCCGGGCAGCGTCTTCCGGATGTCCCGCACTGGCACCTGGGGCGACGCTACCAAGGCGACTGCGGCGAAGGGTGAGACGTTTTTGGAGTCCGGGGTGCAGTCTGTGATCAATCTGATGGCGGACATCGAAAAGACCTTCAAAGAGCTGCCGGTGCGTTAAGCGTTTACGCCGCACCCATGCAGCTCTCGAGGAATGAGGACCGGGCAATGTGGAACGCGGGAAACGTGGAAACGATCCGCGATCTCCGTAAACCGCCGACCTGATCGCTGCCCGTTCCTGCTTTCCTGCTTTCCACATTCAATCGTCCAGCGGATCGATCTCGCACCCCGCGCGGCGTAGGTTTTGCTGGGAGTCGTGCTTTCTTTTCCTCGTATCTGCGGGCGCCGCGGATGGGCGTGCCTGCTCCTGACAATTGCGCTTGGCCCGTTCTCCGGTGCCGCGGAACCCGCGCGGCCGAATGTGTTGTTCATCGCGATCGACGATCTCGCGCGCTCGCTCGGGTGCTACGGTCATCCCCTCGTGCAATCGCCGCACATCGATCAGCTGGCGCGGAGTGGCGTGCGGTTCGAGCGGGCGTATAATCAAATCCCCCTGTGCAATCCGAGCCGGGCCTCGTTGCTCACCGGACTGCGGCCAGACGTCACGCGTGTCTACGATCTCGCCCAGCGATTTCGGGTGGCGGTGCCGGAAGCCGTGACGCTGCCGCAGCTTTTCCGACAGGCTGGCTGGTGGACCGGTCGCGTGGGGAAGATTTTTCATTACGGCGTGCCCGGCGGCATCGGCACCAATGGGCTCGATGATCCGGTGTCATGGGACGAAGTCGTAAACCCCAAGGGGCGCGACGTCGCTGACGAGAAGCTGATCACGAACCCGACGCCCGCACGGCCGATCAGTGCGGCGCTGAGCTGGCTTGCCGCCGACGGCACGGACGAGGAGCAGACCGACGGCATGATCGCCACCGAGGCCATCGCGCTACTTGAGAAGCATCGCGACAGGCCGTTCTTCCTCGGTGTCGGGTTCTTCCGGCCGCACACGCCCTTTGTGGCGCCGAAGCGCTATTTCGAGCGTTATCCGTTGGAACGTATCCGGCTACCGGAGACTCCCGCCCGCGATCGGGATGACATCCCGGCGGTGGCGTTTGCCCACAACAACCCGGTGCCCAACTACGGCCTCGATGAACCCACGTTGAAGCGCGCGCTGCAGGCTTACTATGCCAGCGTGAGCTTCGTGGACGCCCAGGTGGGGCGCGTGCTCGCCGCCTTGGACCGGTTGGGGCTGGCCGAGC
>JANPIT010000213.1:0-43153 GCA_031425115.1 Opitutaceae bacterium
GCATGCGCCGGGATCGTATTACCTTCCCGCACAAGGTCAGCGCGGATGTCCTCCGCTTCTTGATTGGTGAGGATTCCTTTCCGGATCAGCGCGTCGATCAGTGCCGCACTCTCCTGGGCAAAAGCGCCGGCGGTCAGGAAGAGACTGCCCGCCAGGGCGAGACTGCGAACGAGGGAGAAATTGGTCATATGTAGAGGTTCGATCACTGCAGGGACGACTGCTAGCCCCGCCACGGTAGCCTCCAATTGTTACGATTGCGTGGCGGCCGTGTGACGAACCGGGAACGATTCGGCGTCAATCGTTCATCTCATGTTACGATCGGGCGGTTCGCCCGGTTTCGGGACGCAACTCCGCGATCACGGATCTGACCGCAACCGCACGCGAATCCGGCCGCATGCGCACCGAATTCACACAGTCGTCACCCCTGCGATTTGTCCGCCCGAAAGAATCGAATTATGCCAATTCCGACCACTTCGGACATGGACAACACTTCCGCACGCGAATTTCTCCATACCGCCGGGAACGGCGCAATGGAGCCTGCCATCTCTCACCGGCAGGATTTTCCGCCGAACGGCCCCTCCGCGCTGGTCGCGGAAGGCACCGCGCTGGCCTCGCTCACGCATCACTGCGAAAGCGTCGAGGCGAGCGTCGCCCTCGAACTGGCCTACGATTTGTTTCGGACCCGGCACGTCGATTATATGGCCGTCGTCCGGGATGGCCGGGTGATCGGGCTATGTTCGCGCGGCGAAATCGGATTCGTGATGGGCTCACGTTTCGGCTTCTCGCTCTACAGTCACAGCCCGGTGGAAACCGTGCTGGTCCGCGCCCCGCTGGTGGTGGCATTGCAGGCGCCGGTGCGTGAGGTGTTGGACCGCGCGCTGGCTCGCACCGGGGAAAGTTTTCACCAGGACGTCGTCTTGGTGGATGGCGAGCGCCGGCTGGTCGGGCTCGTGCGGGCGGAGTCGCTGGCCCAACTCCAGTCGCAACTGGTCGCGCAACAGCTCGACGCTCTACGCCAACAGCACGAAATCCTGCGCCAGCAGCACATGGATCTTTTCCGCGCCAATCACGCGGTGCGGCAGTCGAAGGGCCTGTATCTTGGCTTATTCGAGGGCCACTCGCTGGGCGTTGCGCTGCTCGATGTCGATGGTGGCATTCATGAACACAATCGGCGCCTCGCCGAGTTGCTGGGATTCGGGGACACGCTGGCCTCGCTCATCTCACTCGTCGCTTGGGTCGAGGAACGCGAGCGTCCCACGTTTCTCGCCATGCTTCGCGCCCAGGCCGAGGGGCGAAACGCGCCCGCCTCGAAGGAATTTACGCTCCACATCACAGGCCGCGGCGCGCGCTTTTTCCGCTGCTCCACGGGTTGGATCCAGGAAACCGGCCAGATCTGCGCCTGCCTCGACGACATTACCGACCAGCGTCTGCTGGAGCGAAAACTCGCCCGGCAGGAAAAACAGACGCTGCTCGACACGTTGGTCGGCGGCATAGCCCACGAGCTAAACAACAAGCTCACCCCGGTGATGGGGTTTGCCGGACTGCTCTCCATTGATGGCACGGAGGACGACCGCCGGCACGTGCACTATATACAGCAGAGTGTGCAAGAGGCCGCGCACATCATCCGCCAGCTCCTCCAGCTTTCTAAACCCATCGCTCACGTCACCCAACCGGTCGAATTCCGCACCGTCGTGGAAGAGACGCTTCTCATGCTCCGGTTTCAGATTCGCGCGGCGCATTGCGAGGTCGTGACGCGACTCTCCGCCGAGCCGGTTTGGGTGATGGCGGATCCCGGCCAGTTGAAACAGGTCACGATCAACCTCGTGTTGAACGCGCTCCAAGCCATAGAGGGCCTCGCGGCCTCCGCGATCACCGTCGAGCTCCGACCCGCGGGCACGCAGGCGATGTTACATATCACCGATAGCGGCTGCGGCAGCCCGGAAGAAAACCTCGGACGGATCTTCGATCCGTTTTTCACCACCAAGGGGCCCGAACGGGGCACGGGGCTCGGCTTGAGCATTTGCTACAGTATCGTGCGCCAACACGGCGGCGAAATTTCCGTGGAAAGCCAGCCCGGCGCAGGCGCCCGTTTCACGGTATCACTGCCGCTCGATACTGGAGCCGCGAGTGCATTCGTGCCGACGCGCCGCGACATGCAGCCCACCCGGGGCGTTCGGCCGGTGCCGAGCACGGCCCGCGTGCTCGTCGTCGATGATGATGAAATCGTCCGCAATCTCCTCCAGGAACTCGTGCGCCGGCAGTTTGGTTGCCAGGTCGACGTCGTGAGCCACGGCGGCGAAGCGCTGCTGGCGCTCGAACGAGAGCACTACGCTTTGATTCTTTCGGATATTCAGATGCCCGTCATGAACGGCATGGATCTTTACCGGCGCGTGCGGGAACTGCACCCGACGATGGCGCGACGCTTCGTCTTTATCACCGGGCATCCTGGCGATCGCGTCCTCGTCGGAGAAATCGGCGCGTGGGACATCCCGGTGATCGGAAAGCCATTTTCCCTCGAGCGGCTGGCGGACGTGTGCGGGCCGTTGATCTCAGCGGTGCACTAATCTGCAGTGCACACGAGGGCCGCCGCGAATGACCGCGTTGGCGCTCCAGCCGGCATGCGCAAAAAAAAAGCGGCGCCCGCGAGGGACACCGCTCAGATAGAATCTATACCGAAAGAAAACGAATTGGTTTAGTCGATCTCGTAGACCTCGACGATCACCTCGCCGCCACCGGTCTTGCCCCGAACCTGCATCGTGTAGGCGCCGGCTGGCAGCGTCGCGAGCAGCACCGAGTCGCGGCTGCCCGCCGTAAGGGCAAATGCCCCAACCTGCGCGCCGAGTTGCACCGCCTGTGCGCCGGACCAGTCATCATTCTCGCCGATCTTGGTCGCCCCGGAATAGAGCTCGAGAATCGGATCTGCGATCGCGTTGGTAACGCCGAGCGCGGTGAGGCCGGGACCGACCGCACGAATCATGACGGTTTGCGTTTGCGTGCCGTTGATGAAGAAACCCGAGAAGATCGTGCCGCCCGCGGCAAGCGTGGCGCGCGTCGAGATGTTCACGAGCTCACTACTGGAACCCGAGTTCACGACGACGGTGGAGCCGGCACCCGCGTCACTCAAGCTGCTCGCCGGAGAGAAGTAGCCGTCGCGGCCGAGCTTCGTCCAGGTGTAGGCCCAGTTTCCGGAGGTCGTGAACGCGCCGAGGTAATTGGCGGTGGTGAAGAAACCATCATTGGGCGCGCTGGCCGAGAGCTGCAGCGCCGGACTGCCGGCGCGAAGCCGCGGGTCGAGCAAGCCGCCCTTGGTCCGATCGATCATCACAAACAGCGGGTCCGTGTTGACGCGATTGCTCCGTGCCGCGCCGCGGATGTGCTCGGCGGTGTAATTCGTCGCGGAAACGGGGCCACCGGCCGTGGCGTTAGGTGCGAGGAAGAGCTGCGTATCCGTCGTGCCGACTCCGAAGGTGCCGAATAGATTGTTGGCAATCACGATATCGCCGGCCGCGAGCCGCTTCGCGCTGTCCTGCGATTGGGCGCTCTCCGTCTCGATCCGCCAGGCATACCCGCGGAAATCGTGGAAGATGGAGTTGTAGACCTTGCCGCCGGTGTTATCGCGAAAGATGGGCCCGATGCTCAGTGCGTTGGCGCCCGCGGCGCCGGAGCCGATCGCCGTGTAATTGTAGATCGTCGGGATCGCGTAGGGCTGACCGTCCTCGGGCGTGGTGCCGCCATCGGACTCGAAGGCGTGGTTTCCGACGGACGGGTCCTGAATGGTAAAGAGAAACTGCAGCTTGCCGCGGTAACCCTCGTCCCAGTCAAAGGCATCGTCGTCGTTGAATGCGCTGACGAGATATTTGCCGTTTACGGTGCCGCCGAACCATTCGAAACCGTCGTCGGCGTTGGCGAATACTTCCACGTATTCAACCGTCGTGCCAGACCCGACGGCGCCCATCGTAAGGCCGTTCAGCTCATTATTGGGCCCGAGGAGCGATCCCGCGTGGCGAATCGAGACGTAGCGAACCACGCCGGAATCATCAGCGTCATTCGTGCCGCCATAAATGCCGAGCGGCTCGGTCGTGGGGATGCCCTCGATATTTCCCTGACCCGAGGCGGTATTGGTCCGGGCGCGGCCGAGAAGGACGACGCCACCCCAGAGACCGCGATCGTTCTGGCCGAGATTGCCATTCAGGTTGTCGGCCTCGGCGGTGAAAATAATTGGCTCAGCGGCGGTGCCGCTGGCGTTGATCTTGCCGCCGCGCGCCACGACCAGCGCGGACGCATCCTGGGCGGCGCGCACTTTACCCTTGATCACCGTGCCGGCCTCAATCGTGAGAGTGACACCATCGGTCACGAACACGCGACCGTCGAGAATGTAGGTGTTGCTTTTGGTCCACGTGCGGCTCGACGTGATGTTCGAGTTCACCGTGACATCGGCACCGAATAGCGCAGCCGGCGCGGCGAGTAGGGCGAATAATTTCAGGAGCTGAGGTTTCATCGTTGCTTTGATTTCTGATGGTTTCTGCGAGGAAAAAGAGACGGGGAAGGAAGTCGCCGGCGTGCCGGCCGCTCAATAAGTGTAGGTCACGCCCAGCGACGTTGTGACGCCGCGGCGATGCGAGGAACGCAGGTAGTCGATTCCCCGATACGTGTAGGTCTCCTCCGCGGCGCGATCCAAAAGGTTCTTCGCGCTGAATGAGACCTTCCAGCGGTCGCGGATCTTCTGGTTCCAGATGAAGTCGAGCGTCGGTGCCGGCTGCTCGAAGACATTCGGTGTGCCGGGCGGGCTCACCTGGGACAGCCGCTCGCCGAAGACGTTGTAGTAGACGCTGACGGTCGTGCCCCAGCGCGGGTTGTTGTAGGTCAGATCGAGATTGTAGATGTAAGGCGACTGGCCGGTCAGCTCACGCGTGGCACTGGCGGTGGGCTCATAGAAGCGGATGAACGCGATCTCGGCCGCGGTGATGTCGACCTTCGACTCGACCAAGGTGTAGTTGAAGCCGCCCGAGACCCCACGGAGTTGCTCCGAAAGGAACGCCAGATTTTTACGCGCCTCGATCTCGATGCCCCTCACCTCGCCCTTCGGCGCGTTTTGGAACTGCAGCTCACCGCTGTTCACGACCGAGAACACGCCGCGCTCGATCGGATCGACCATCTGCTTGTGAAACACACTTACCGCGACAATCTCGCCGCGCCGCGGGAACCACTCCCAGCGCAGGTCGTAGTTCTTGATCGTCGTGCGACGCAGGTCGGGATTGCCGATGTAGACGAAGTCGCCGACGAATTCGAAGGACGTATAGTCGGCGATCTCGCGAAAATTCGGCCGCGCGATCGTCTTCGTGGCGGCCGCCCGCAGATTCATCTTCTCGCTCAAGGCGTAAATCACGCTCGCGGAGGGCAGCGTGTCGTTGTTGTCGAGTTGCCCGGAGCGGCGCCGTGGATCGCGGCTACGCACGTCGAGCTTCGTCGACTCGCGCCGCGCGCCACCGATAATGCGCAGCGCATTTGTCACCGGCACGTCGACCATGCCGTAGAATCCGCCGACCTTCTGCTCGCCGACGTAGTTGTTCCCCGCCGAACCCGTCTCAACGAGGTAGAGTTGCCCGCTGCGGAAGCGGTTCGTCGCCGGATCGACCTGGCCAACCTGCGCCTCGCGCAGGAATTGCTGCTCATTGCCGTCATAGCGCAGCACCGTGCTATTGTATTCGAATAACCGCTCGTTGAACGCGCGGTCGGTCTGCGCGAGCGCACCGCCCAGCTTGATCTGGGCCCCACGGCCCTCACCCAGCGCCACCGGGATGGAGAGATCGACGCTGTAATCATTGCGCGATTCCTCGAGGTCGCGGAAATAGCGCGCCGGCCGCGGCAAACCGGACGCCTCGAAGAACTGGCTGCCATCCGGGGTCCGAAACGTGCTGAAGTAGCGGGTGTCCGGCTCGTCCTGCGTCGTCGTGGCATCGGTGATACTCCAGTTCAGCCGCGCCTCGCGCCAGGATGGGAAGAGGTGCTTGCCCGCGAGTTGAAACGAGCGCAGCGAGCGCTCGGTGTAGCGCAGGGTGCGGGTGGTGAAGACCTCGGTCTCGCTGATACCGCCACCCGCCACATTGAGCCCACTCTGATGGCGCACCATGTCGTTGCCCGATTGATTCACCATCGTGTTCAAACTCATCTGGTGCTCGGGGCTGAACTGATAAGCGAGATTGAGCAGGCCACCCAGCAGCGTGTCGTCTTCGCTGCGCGCGTCGTCCAGGCGCACGAGCGGCGCAAGCGACGGCGAAGTGACGCCTTGACGCTCATAGCGCCCGGTCACGCCCTCGCTGTATCCGCCGAAGCTGCGATCATACGAAAGGCTCGCGGCATAGCCGAACTTCCGGCCGAACAGCGAAGCGACCCCGCCCACCGCCGTTGCGAAACTGCGATTGAGCGGCGCGTCTTTCGACGAAGGTGACATCACGGGATTGAACGCCCGTGTCAGCCGACCAATCTCCGCATCGACCGTCGCGGTCGAAAAACGCAGCGGAATCCGTTGATTCGCCAGTTCGCCCGGCAAGGCCCGGCTGCCGTCGTCGCGGCCCCACGTGTTGCTTCCGCCGCCGGAGGTGAGGAAACTCTTTCCGGTGACGCGCGAGTTGCTCGCCAGCGATGCCGAGAGCGAGAACGTGAACTGCTCCGGAAATTCCTTCGTCTTCATATCAACGCTGCCACCGGTAAAATTGCCCGGCTTGTCCGGCGTGAACGTTTTCGTCGTAACGATCGCGTCGATCAGATCGCTGGGAAACATGTCCATATTTACCGCGCGGCGATCGGGATCCGCGCTCGGCACTTCGACGCCGTTGACGAGCGTCGAGCTGTAGCGCTCACCGAGCCCGCGAATGTAAACGTATTTTCCGCCGACCACCGACGCACCGGTGACGGCCTTCATCGCCGAGGCGGCGGTGCCGAAGCCGAGCTTGCTCATCTGCTCGGAGCCGATCGCGTCGCTGACGGCGATCGATTTCTGCCGGGCGGCAAGCAAGCCGACGCCCGAGTTTTGAATCACTTCGGCGGAAACCGAAAACGCTTCCATCTTGATCACCGAATCGCGGGCCGCCGTGAGTGCGACGTCGACGCGCGCCACATCTCCGGCCGCCACGGTGACCGCAGTGATATTCGAAGCCTGGAAATTCTCCTTCACGATCGTCAGGTCCCGCGCGCCCGGTGGCACGCCATTTATCCGATAAGCACCGTCGAGATCGGTTGTCGCGGTCAGCAGCGTCCCCGTCACAGTCACTGTGGCGCCTGCCAACGCACGGCCCGACTCGGCCATGAGCACCTGCCCACCCACGGCGCCCGTGGTTGCATCGGCCGCTGCGAGCGAAAAGGACGATCCAATACTCATGATCCAAAGGAGACCGCGGACCAACCGGCGCAACGTCGACGAGTGAGACAATAGCATGCCCGTAAACAGGCCACGCGGCAAAACCGACCCGCAACGCTAATACCGGTGCGTCACGGACTCTTCACCGGGCTGTCACCCTTTCGACACATTCCGCCGACCTACCGGCCTTCCGCCAATGGCGCCCTAGTTTCTCAACACGATCTTCTGTGGACGGAAATCCGGATGCACCCGCCGCGCCTCCGCGTAGTGGCGCTGCGCTGCGATCTGATCGCCCTTGCGCTCGAGCAGATTTCCCAACCGGTGATGCACGCACGCCAACGTCGGCTGACCGTCTCCCTCGGGCACCGGAAGATCGAGGCAGCGTCGAAGGGATGCGATCCCACGATCGATCTCGCGCCCACTCAATGCCGCGCATCGACCAATGTGATACAGCGCCAGAAAATCATTCGGCGATTCGCGCAACACGGTTTCGAAAACGCTGAAGGCCGCCGCAAAGCGCTCCTCGGCGAGAGCCAATGTGGCCCGGGCGATGCGGCCGTTCACGGGGTCGAGCCGCGCAATCTCGTCCGCTTGACCGTGCGCTTTCTCGAGTCCGCCACCGGCCAGCCGGGGCGCGACGCAAAAATAACCCAGCAGACTCCAACGATAGGCCGGATTGCGGGGATCGAGTTCGATCGCGCGTTCGTATGCGGCGCGACATTTCCGCGCCCACCCGAGCTTCGAGAGCAAAGGCGCATTTTGCGCGGCGAGGCCATAGGCGTCGCCCAGGGCGTTTTGCAGTCGGGCCTCCTGCGGGGCGGCTTTGGCCGCGCGCTCGAGGTGCGCGAGCGCCGCGGCTTCGTCGTCAAACCACAAGGCCAGTCGCCCCAGGTAGAAATCGATCTCCGGATCTGCCGGCCGCTCGCGCGCCAGCCCGGCGAACAACTCCCGCGCCTCGGTGTAACGCCGGGCGTGGTAGCAATCCATGGCCCGCACGAGGTCGCCGGCGCTCTTCGCACTCGCTCCGGCCACGGCCGTGCCAAAGAGGAGCAGCAACCAACGGCGGCGGTAGCGCTCGGTCATCGCCGTTCGGCCGGCCCAGCCAGCAAATGCACCCGCGCAATCCGTCGCAGCCGCTGGGTCGAGAGCCTCAGCCGGCCGCGCCGTCGCCACCAGTGGCGATTCCGCGCATCGTGCATGAAGTCGAGAATCTCCTCATCCAACTCGCCCATCGTCCGCGCCCGCGCCGCCGCGGCGATCAGCTCACGGTCGGCGTCAAAGTGCCCGCGTTGAATGGCCGCGACGACGGGTGCCACCGCCACAGCGTGAGGGTGCAGACAGCGCCAAAACAGTTGCGTGGCGAAGGCCTCGCTGCTGCAGCCACGGGCCGCACAATATTTTTCCCGAAAGGTCGTCACGTCACTCGAATGGAAGGAAGCCGCCCGCCCCAGGCAATCGCCGCAGGTGACAATCCGGAAAAGAAGAAGGCCGCTCAAACCCCTTTGAGCGGCCTTCACTGACTGACTACCTGACCAACACATAACAACCGCGGTGAAAGACGCCGGGGGTTGTAATTCGTTCAATTCAATTCCGCGCGGTTTTTTCAAATTAACCGTCCCGTAACATGTTTCGGGATACGGCGCAGGGTTTCGCATGCTCGGCCCGCTCGAACACCTCCAGCTCCGCGCGGAGCCACAGCCGGCGGTCGGTGTCACGGTCCGCGTGGCGGCGACGCGCCAGTTCGTCGGCGCGACGCGCCACGCGGAGTTGGAGCTCGGCCAGTGCGCCCGGCACATGGGCCGAAACGGGCTCCGCCAACAGTTCGAGAGAGGTCATGGCTGGGAGTGGTCGAGGGAGTGCGGAGCGGTGCCGGAACCACGACGCTTGGCGTCGGACCGGACCGTGGCAACGCGGCTACCGTTACTTCCGGGCAACGATCCGCGGCAAAACCGCCGCTCTGTGACGATCGTGTGGCGACCCGGTAACAAATCGGCAACCGGCAGCTGTCGGCGTTGACCCGCCCGGAGCACGCGCGTTGGCCTGTGCCGGCCTTTTCACCGCAGTATTCAGCGTTCCATGACATGCACTTGAAACCATCTTCCCTCCGTCGCGCCAGCTATGGCTTCGTGGCCGGCGCCCTGCTCTTTCTGTTCGGCCATGTCCTGCACGCCCAGGGCACGGGCACGATTAGCGGGCGCGTCACAGATGCGCAGACCAAGCTCGCGCTCAGCGGCGCGCGTGTGACGGTCAGCGGAACGTCCTTGCAGACGTTTGCCGACCAAGGCGGCGACTACGCGCTCTTCAACGTGCCGGTGGGCCCGCAGGCGCTGGAGTTCGCCTACGTGGGTTATCCCGAGGCGCGGCAAGCGGTCACGGTGACGACCGCAGGGACGACCACGCTGAACTACGCTTTCGGCTCCGGGGTCGTGAGCATGGAGAAATTTGTGATTGAGGGCACCGCCGTTGGCTCAGCCCGTGCCATCAACCAGCAGCGTGCAGCCGACACGCTCACCAACATGATTGCGGCCGACGACATCGGCCGCTTCCCCGACCAGAACGCCGCGGAGTCCATGCAGCGCATCCCGGGCGTCGCGCTCTACCGCGACCAGGGCGAGGGCCGCTTCATCGTGGTGCGCGGCATCCGCCCCGATTTGAACACGGTGCAGCTTAACGGCGTCAGCGTCGCGACACCCGACCGCGGCAACCGCACGCTGCCGCTCGATGTGCTCCCCTCCGATGCGCTCGGCGCCGTCGAGATCGCCAAGGTCGCCACGCCCGACAAAGAAATGGACGGGCTCGGCGGCCGCGTGGATCTCAAGACCCGCAGTGCGTTCGACCTGAGTCAGCGCCAGCTTCAATTCTCCGCCCAAGGCCAGTATAACGATCTGCGCGACCGCCTCAGCAGCAAGTTCAACGGCACCTACGCCGACCTATATAATGATGGAACGGTCGGCGTGATCTTTTCGCCCACCTGGCAGAACCGCCGCATGGGGTCGGACAACTTCGAGGTCGGCGGGGCGTGGACGCTTCGCCCCGTGCCCGGCGCGCCGGGCCAGACGGCGTTTTTCAACAACGACATCAACTACCGCGCCTACGACCTCACGCGCACGCGTTATGGCGCGAACGGCGCGATCGAGTTCAAGCCAGACCGCGAGTCGCTCTTTTTCGTGCGCGGCCTCTACTCCCGTTTCCAAGACAGCGAGATCCGCCAGATCACCACGATCCCATTCTCCGAGGGCACGCTCACCGCGCTCACGCCCAACAGCGCGACCGTGACCGAGGTGCGCCGCGAGGCGAAGCAACTGCGCGTGCGGTCCAAGATTCAGGATCTCTACAACGTGAGCGGCGGTGCCGACCTGACGCGGGGCAACTGGCAATTCGACGGCCGCGCCGCCTACAGCGAGGGCCAGGAAGAACGCCCCGAGGCGTCGACGATCTTCCGCAAATCCACCCGGGGCACGAGTTGGTCCTATTCGTTCGCAAACGGCATCTACAGCCCCGTCGTGACCCAGCTCGGCGGCAATCCGATCAGCGACCCGGCGTCGTTCAATGAATTCAACCGCCTCCGCAATTCGCCCGCCACGGGATCGGAGACCGAGTTCAACATCGGCGCCAATGCCCGCAACAACTTCACCCTCGCCGGCGCGCGGCCCGCGTTTGTGAAGTTCGGCGCTCAACTGCGCATGAAGGAGAAGAAGCAGGAGGTCGAACAGTTGAACTACGCCGCGCTCCCCAGCTACACCTTCGCCGCGCTGGCCGAACCGCAGACTGCCTCCGACTACGGATTTCTCACCGGTCCGCGTCTCAGCGCAGCCACGTTTACCCGGACGTTCATCGACAACAAGGGTGCCTTTGTCGCCACGCGCGACGTCATCACCAGTTTGCAGTCCGACTGGACCAGCCACGAGGATATCTCCGCGCTCTACGCGATCGGTGGCGTCACCCTCGATCGGATCAATCTCTCCGCCGGGGCGCGCTTTGAACGCACGGAGTTCGAAACCAAGGGCAACAGTATCAAGACTACTGGGACGATAATCACTGCGACGCCGGCCACTCGCAGCCGCGACTATGACAACTTCCTGCCCGGAGTATATTTCACCTACAACCTGTCCCGCAAAACCGTCGTGCGCGCGGCTTGGAGCAACACCCTCTCGCGCCCCGTCTACGCCCAGTCCTCGCTTTCCCGCAGCGTCAACGACGACGCTCGGCTCGTCACCGAGAGCAATCCCAACTTGAAGCCGCTGACCTCGACAAACTGGGACGCCTCGATCGAGCACTACTTTGCCTCGCTCGGCTCCATCTCGGCCTCGGTTTTCAAAAAAGAGATCAAGAACTTCACCTACCAGCGCACCGTCCCTGGCGCCGATGCCGCCACCGGCTACGATCTGAGCACGTTCGTCAATGGCAACCAGGGCAAGATCACCGGGCTCGAGCTCGCCTACCAGCAGCAGTTCAACTTCCTGCCCGCGCCCTTCGACGGTCTCGGCTTTCTCGCCAACTACACCCTCAGCAAGTCGTCCGCCACGTTCCCTTCGCGCCCCGGTGAAAAGCTCGCGTTCATCGGCCAATCGAAACGCATCGGCAACGTCGCACTCACCTACGAGAAAAACGGTTTCTTCATCCGCGCCGCGCTCAACTTCCGTTCGCCCCGTCTCCGCGAAGACGAGCCGCTCGGCGCCAGCGCCGCCGAAGACCGTTACGTGGATTACTTCGCGCAACTCGATTTCACCGCGAGCTACAAGATCACGCGCAACTGGGAGGTGTTCGGTGAAGTCCTCAACGCGAACAACGCTCCGTTCCGCGTGCATTTCTCTGAGAGCAACGGCCGCTTCATCCAGTTCGAGGAATACGGAATCTCGGCGAACTTTGGTGTCCGCTGGAAACTGTAACGGCGCCACTTCGCGCTGAACACTAGACGGCCGGCTCGCTTGAGCCGGCCTTTTTTTGTGCGCGCGCGCCGGCGTCAGCCAGCTCGCACGCCCGCGAGCGTCGCCAGTTCATCCGCGATGGCCCGATCACTACAGCAGCGCGGCATTTTACTCTGGCCGCCCCATTTGCCGTGCAGGCGCATCCAGTGCTCGAACGTCCCCGGCGCCACCATCCGCACGGCGGGCAGCTCGAGCCCACCGCCTTTGCGCTTCGCCTCGTAGTCGTCGTTCGCAAGTTGCAGTTCGCGGTCGAGCGAGAGTGCCAGCAAATGCGTTTCAGGGGCCGACGGCGGTAGTCCTTTCAACTCGATCCACCATTCGTGCCGGCCGCGGGTATCCGTCGGCACCCCCCCGGCGAACTTCGGCGCGACGTGGAAATTCGCGACCGTGAGTGCGCGCCGCGTCGCGACGGTGGTGAGCGCGTCCGTCAGCTCCTTCTCAATCACGTGCTCGCCAAACGCGCTGAGCTGGAGCCGGGTGCGGCCGACGTAGACGAGCCGCGGCGGCTGCGTGGAGACGAAGCGCACGACGTCGCCAATCACGTAGCGACACAAGCCCGCGGGAGTCGTCATCAGCAGCACGTAGTCGACGCCCGGCTGCACCGCGGCGAGAGACACCGCTTCCGCGCCCAGCTCCGGCAGGCGTGTTTCATCGAAGCGCGCGAGCGGCAGGAACTCGTAGAAAATTCCCGCCTCCGCGAGGAGCCGGAGTCCGGCCGCCGGTTCGTCATCCTGCGCCGCGATAAATCCCTCCGAAGCCGGATACACTTCGTGGAATTTCACCCCCTCGCCCACGGCCGCGCGCAATTCCCCCGCAAAGGGCCCGAGCGGCACGCCGCCATGCACCAGACACTCGAGCTGCGGCCAGATCGCCGTCAGCGGCTTCCACCCGGTTTGCACGCGCATTTCCTCGGCGAGGATCAGCAGCCAGCTCGGAATACCGGCGAGCAGCGTAATGTTGCGCCGCGCCGTCCGCGCCGCGATCGCCCGCAATTTGGTCGGCCAGTCGCCGAGCTGCGCGATCTCGCGGCCCGGTTCGTAGAGATGTTTTTCCACCCAGCCCGGCAGATTGAGCGCGGCAATCCCACTTAGGTCGCCGCCCCAAGCCCGGAACGGATGCGCTTCGGCGATGGGCGCCAGCGCCGTCGATCCGCCGAGAAAAAGATGCCGGCCCCGGAACACCCGGGCGCAGCCCGTGCGGCGCGCGTAGAGGCACAGCGACTCGAGTCCGGCCTGGCGGAAATGCCCCAGCATCGCGCGCGTGATCGGCAGATATTTGGTGCGCCCAGCCGTCGTGCCCGAGGAGACCGCGTAGTGCGCACAGCGCCCCGGCCACAGCACGTTGGCCTCACCGCGTTTCATCCGCTCGATCCACGGCACGAATGCTTCGTAGCCTCGCAGCGGCACGCGGCGCCGAAACTCCTCGTAAGGCAGACCCGGCTCGATCCCCTGCTCGCGACCATAGTGCGTCACCGCGAAACGCCGCATCAGTGACCGCCAGGTGTGCTCCTGCGCTCGTTGCGCTCCATCGGCGCGCGCGAGGCGCCGTCCCAACCGGGCCGTCTGCACCGCCGCACCCAGGGCCACGGCCTGTTGCAGCCACGGCGTGCGCACCAGCCGTCGTTCGCGGAGCTCGGGGCTCATGCGGCGAGCGGCAACTGCGGCGCGCGCAACCGCGCATAGAACGCCTGCAACGGCGGCAGAAACTCGAACACGTGAAAAATCAACGACGCATGCTGGACGGGAGCATCGCCCGCCCGCGCCGCGACTTCCCGCACATCGCCCTGGGGAAAATACGCGCGATGCGCGTGCTTGAACGCGAAGAGCGACGGTGCCTTTGCATCGAGCACTGCATCTTCCCGCTCCGCGAACAACACCAGCGCCGGCACCTTCACCAGCGGCAGAAGTCCGGGCAGAAAATAATCCGTTGGCGCTTTCATCGTCAGCATCGCCTGCATCCGCTCGCACGCGCCCACCGCCGAGATGCTGCGAATCGTGCTCATCACGCTACCCCGCAGCCGCTCCAGCTCCTCCGCCGTCATGAGCCGCCGCAGAGCCGCCTTGTTCTGCGCGCCCGCCTCGAACATTCGGGTGAAGATGGTGCGCGACCGCTCGATCGCGGCTTCATTCGGCGGCGCCTTCGGATCGAGGTAGGGCTTTACCGCGCGACCGAGCAGCGTCGCGGGTTTCACCGCGTCAGGTGCAATCACGTCCGCCACGCACGCCACCGGACTCACGATGATCACTCCGGCGAGCGCTGGCTCGTTCCCGGCCAGCCGACGCCGCCGGAGCCACTCCAGCAAAAGTCCGGCCCCGAAGCTCACGCCGAACACGACCGGCCGCTGGTTTATCGCCGCCAGCTCGGCGACCAGGTCGTCGAGCTGCGCACAGAACAAGTCGAGTGAGAATCCGTCTCTCGGATACAGGACCGAGTAGATGTCGCCCGCCTGGAGGAAAAACCGCCGGAGCAGGAAAACCTGGTCAGAGGAATCCGGCACGAAGCCCCCCAGCACGATCGTGGGCACCCGGCCCCGGCCCGTTTCGCGCAGCACCGTGGCGCGATGCAGCGCGGTCGCCGCACCGCATTCGATCACATATTTCTGACGGGCGGCTCGCGTCGGCTCGAAGGCCGCGACGCGGGGCTTGCGGAAGCGCGCTTCAGTCGTGCGGACAAAGGTGTGCCACGGCCGAAGCGGCGTCGCATGTAGCATCGAATACCACGACAGGGCGGGAGCGAAACTGGAAACTGGCATTGCAGCGACGCCATGCGTCCACCGCCGCTTCACAACAGCAATGACGGGCCGTCGCCGAAAAATTGCCCGGGCGAAACGCGCGCGTAACACAGCGGGCCAAGTGCGCGGTTTTAGCCCCGATTATTCCGCGCCTTCCGACCGCGCGGACTACCCGGAACAACGCGACACCCATGTGGGGAGGCCTACGCGGTGAAATACCGCTCACGCGCGCGCACTTGCACAAGGCTGCGCCCCGGCAGCACGCACGCGGTCAGCGCGCCGCCCATCGCACACGCCGTGTCGATCCCCAGCGTCCATTTCGTGCGCTGCGGTTCATCGCGCGGCGTGTGGCCGTAAACGACAAACGGCGGACCGTTCCAGAGTTCAGACCAGTGGGGCGCGTCGGGGAAGTCGGCCCGCTTGTGCGGCTCGCCATCCGCAGTGACAACCTGGATACGCGTGACCACCCGCGCGGGTTGGCCCCGCCACGGCTGATTGGGCAGAAAGCCCCCGTGCACCAGCACCGTCGCCTGGCCATCGACCCGCGCGGTCAACGGCATGGCCTCGAGATACGCCCACTCTTTCGGCCCGAGTTGCTTCAACGTGTCGTAATCGGATCGTTTCAGATGCGTCGGATCGCCCGTGCGGCGATAATTCAGGAGGCGCAGTTCGTGATTACCGAGCAGCGAACGATGCGCGTGCTGCCGCGCCAGGGCGATCACCCGCGCACTTTCCGGGCCACGATTAATCAGATCTCCCAGGAGGATGATCCGGTCATGACGCGTGGGCGCGAGCTTCTCCAACAAAGCCTCGAGCTCCCACGCGCAACCGTGGACGTCCCCGATCGCAATGACTCGTCCGTCCCTCATGCCGCCGGCGGAGGCGGAGCGCTGGCGGGCGGCGTCGCGGCGGGCGGGGGCGCGACGGTGACGGCACCCGTGGTCGCGGCATTGGCCCGCAATCCCGCGGCGGCCATGAAATATTTCTGCGCCCGGAAGCTCTCCTCCCCTGCGGCGCGCACCGGCGCCACGTAGGTCCCATCCGGCCGCAGTTCATGCGCGTCCTCGTTGTCGCGCAGCTCGATGGGCAGGAGGTCGTGCAAGATACGCCGGCGCAGATCGGGATCCTCGACCGGAAAGAGCGCTTCCACCCGGCGGAAGAAATTCCGCGGCATCCAGTCGGCGCTGCCGCAATAGACGAGCGGCTGGCCGCCGTTTTCGAAGTGAAAGATGCGTGCGTGCTCGAGAAAGCGGCCGACGATATTCCGCAGCCGGATGTTTTCGCTGAGCCCCTTCACCCCCGGGAGCAGGCAACAGGTGGCGCGCACGATGAGGTCGATCTTCACGCCCGCCTGCGAGGCCGCGTAAAGATTTTCGATCGTCACCGGGTCGACGAGCTTGTTCATCTTCGCGATGATCCGCGCGGGCTTCCCCGCCGCTGCGTTCGCCGCCTCCGCGGCAATCAGCTCTTGCGTGCGACTGTGCAGATTGAAGGGCGCAACGAGCAGATGATGAAACTCGGGCGTGCGGCCGAGACCCGTGAGCGTGTTGAAAAGCTGCGCGACTTCCGCCGCGAGGTTTTCGCGGCACGTGAGCAAACTGATGTCGGTGTAAAGCCGCGCCGTCTTCGGATTATAGTTTCCCGTGCCGAGGTGGACGTAGCGGCGCAGTTCGCTGCCTTCACGCCGGACCACGAGGCAGCACTTGCAGTGGGTCTTGTGCCCGACGAGACCGTAGACGACGTGCACGCCCGCTTCCTCGAGCTCGCGCGCCCATTTGATGTTATTGGCCTCGTCGAAGCGTGCCATCAGCTCGACCAACGCCGTTACCTGTTTGCCCGCGAGTGACGCATCGATCAAGGCCCGCACGACCGGCGAATCGCCGCTGGTGCGATAAAGCGTTTGCTTGATCGCGAGCACGTTCGGATCACGTGCCGCTTGATCGACAAACTCCACCACGGGGGTGAACGACTCGTAGGGATGATGCAGCAGGATGTCGCGCTCGCGGATCAGCTCGAACATCTTTTTCGGCCCGAGCGGGCCCGTCGGGTCGGCGGGCACGTAAGGCGGATATTTCAGGTCGGGCCGGTCGATCATCTCATAGAGACTCATCAGCCGGAATAGATTGAGCGGGCCCTTCAGCTTGATCGCGTTCTCCGCCGGAAGCGCGAGGTGCCGGCACAGCTCCACCAGCAAGCCGTTGTCCACGCCCTCTTCGATTTCGAGCCGCACCGCGGCGCCACGCCGCAGGTTGCGCAGCTCGTCCTCGATTTTCTTGAGCAGGTTTTCGGATTCCTCTTCGTCGATATAGAGATCGCTGTTGCGCGTAACACGAAACGCATGCGCATCCTGCACTTCGTAGCCGGGAAAAAGCCGGCCGGCGCACAACTTGATAATCTCGCTGAGGAACATGTAGCGGCGAGCTCCCTCTCCGTCGGGCGTGATCGGCACGATGCGCGGCAGGCTGCGCGGCACCGGCAGGATGATCATCAACTTTTCCTGGCCGGGCGTCTCCGGGTGATCCAACGAGACGAGCACATTCAACGTCTTGTTGCCCAGCAACGGAAACGGATGCGCCTGATCCACCGCCAGCGGCGTGAGCACGGGCAGCACTTGCGCTTCGAAATACCGCCGCACCCACGTGCGCTCTTTCTCGTCCAATTGGCTCGCGGTGCGAAACTGGATGCCCGCTTCAGCGAGCGGCGGCACGATCTCCTTGTGCCAGCAAGCGTATTGATCCGCGACGAGGACGCCGACGGCCTTGTGGATGCGCCGCAGTTGCTCGCGCGGCGTCAGGCCGTCGAGGGTGAGTCCGCTCGATTCCGAGTCGGCCTGCTGCATGATGCCGGCAACCCGAATCTCGAAAAATTCATCGAGGTTGGAGCTGACGATCGCGAGAAATTTGACGCGCTCGAGCAGTGGATTGGTGGCGTTGCGCGCCTGCTCCAACACCCGCCGGTTGAACGCGAGCCAACTCTGTTCGCGATTGCCGAAGACGGCGGGTTTGCCCGAGGGCACTGTCGTCCCCATGGAACCGGACGGAGCAGGACTGCGTTTCTTGGAGCGGCTGACGGGCATAAAGTGGTGCGACGGTGCGAGGTGCGTGCAGCTCTGACGAGCCGCCAAACATACTGTAACGAGATTGTCACCCGGTGTTCGTCAAGGTTGCACCTCCATTCGCTCCACCACGAGGGTGCGTTGCCCGACAGCATTCAGACTTCCACGCTCTCCGTCGCCAATTCGGTCACCGTGGGATCCTCCCCCATCGGATACTCCCGCAGAAAATCCACGAACTCGATCAACTCGAAACGACCATCCCAATGCTCGACGATCGCCGTCAATGACTCGACCCAGTCGCCCGAGTTGAGGTAATGCACGTCGCCAATCATCTTGTTCGCCGCCGTATGGATGTGGCCGCACATTACGCCCGAGCAACCGCGTTTCCGCGCCAGCGCCGAAATGTGTTCTTCAAAATTGGAAATGTGGCTGACCGCTTCTTTGACGCGCGCCTTGATCGCCTTGCTCAGCGACCAGTATTCCTTGCCGCGCCAGGCGCGCCACGCGTTATAGGCGCGGTTCAACTGCAGCAGTGCGCGATAGCCCCAGTCGCCGAGGTGCGCGAGGAACACGAAATTCTTCGTGACCGTGTCGAAAATATCGCCGTGCAGCACCAGGTAACGGGCCTGCACGCCCTCGTGAATGTGATCCTCGACGACACTCAGGTTTTCGAAATCGAGCGGGAGAAAACTCGCGAGGACGTCATCGTGATTGCCGCGCAGATACACCACATGCGTGTCGCGCTTCTCGAGTTTTTTCAGAACGATTCGGATGAAGCGCGTGTGTGCCTTGGTCCACTGACCGCCGCGCCGCAGTTGCCAGCCATCGATGATATCGCCGTTGAGGATCAACTTGGAGCAACGGACGTGACGCAGAAAGTGATTCACCTCGTTCACTTTCGATTCCGAGGTGCCGAGATGCACGTCGGAGATGATGACGGTGCGGACGTTGAGCTTCATGAATTGAAAAAATTCGCCCGACCACGCCCCCGCCTCCTCCCCCGCGCGCCCAGCTCTCTCCCTTCTTCGCCGCGGCCACTGTAACGTAATACGTTACACTCTACCGGCGCTCGCTCAGTGGTAGTGTAACCTAATAGGTTACAAAGAGCGGGATGCGGGGGGACGTTGGCACTCATGGGAATTGCAGGGCGAAGCGCGCGGGAGTCGCGGCGGTGGCGTCCGCTGCGCCCACCGCTCGGGAAACGACGGGGATGACTATCCGAAGGCTGCGCGGCACCACCGCCACCTCGACGGTCGCGCTGGTGAAATGCGTTTCGCCATCGGTATGGATCAAACCGGGAGATTGCCGCTCGATGACGAAATGAGGGCCGCTCAGCCGCGCGACGTGCGGGCTCTGGTCCAGATTACCGAGGAAAAGGCGGGGCACCAAGGACGCCGCGCCAAAAAATCCGACCGACTTGATCGCCACCAGGTCGAGCCGCCCATCATCGACGCGTGCGCCCGGCGCAATCCGGGCGTTGTTGCCGTATTGGTCGGAATTCGCCACGGCGATCAGCACCACGACGTGTGTCTGCACCTGACTGCCGCACGTGATCCGACAATGTTCGACGCGCAGCTCACGCAGCGCAGACAACCCCACCCGCGCATAGGCTTGGAGACCGCGGCGCGTCAGGCCGTTAAACCGACGGCTCACATCAGCATCCAGGCCGAGGCCCATGGCATTAAAAAAAGGACGGCCATTGGCCGTGCCTGTATCCACCGCGGCGATGCGGCTACCGCTCCCCGTCGCGAGTTGCAATGCCTGCAGCGGCGACCGCGGCACGTCGAGATGCAAGGCGAGACCGTTGCCGGAACCGCAGGGCACAAGCGCCAGGGCCGCGGGAGTGTTGACGAGGCCTTGCGCGACCTCGTTCATCGTGCCGTCGCCGCCGACAGCCACCACGACTTCACTGCCACTCAACACCGCCTCGCGCGCCAGGACGGTGGCGTGCCCCGGCCCGTCGGTCGTCGCGAGCCGCGCATCGAGGGAACGCGCGGAAATAAAATCACGAATCGACGCCGCCAGCCAGGGGCGCCGGCGGTTGCGACCGGAACACGGATTGAAGATAAAGCAGGTCTTCATGCAGAAGCGGCGGCGCGAAACGGAACAGGGACGGGCTCGGGCGCGGCATGCACCGGGGCTCCGCGCATGACCGAGGCCGCGATCACGCGCGCGGCGTCGGGCCGCGAAATCGACTGGAGTGCTACCCGCCATTCGCGCCAGACGCGGCCGCCCGCGTGGAAGGCACGTTGCAATTCCGTCACAACCGCCTCCGGCGTCTCGGCAAGTGCGCCCACGCCGTGGCGCCGCAGCAACTCGTAATTTCCCTCTTCTTGTCCGGGCACGATCTGGTTCACCAGCATTGGGCACCGTGCGGCCAACGCCTCCTGGGTGGTGGCGCCGCCCGCCTTACTGACGACGACGTGGTGCGTCATGAGCAGCCGGGGAATCTGATCCGTCCACCCGAGGATCTCGGTGCGAGCACTGCGGCCGGCGGCAAGTTGAGCGAGTTCGGCGCGCAGCGGCTCGTTCCGGCCGACAGTGCAGGTGATTTCCCAAGGTGTGTCACGCAGGAGCCGCCGGGCCATCTCCGCGGCGGTGCGCGTGTGAGAGTTGATGATGTAGAGGACGCGCGGCGTGCCGCCACCGGTGAGATCCGGCGGGGCGAGCAGCCGGGCGTATTCAGAAAAAAACGACTGCACCGGAAACCCGGTGGTATGAATTCGGGCCGGATCGACTCCCGCCTCTCGCATCACCGCCGCCGAGTCCTCGTTGGGCACGAACCAGCCCGCCGCACCTCCGCGCCACCAGAGCGAATTGATGCTGATCGAGTCCGTCACGATATTGAAAAACGGCACCGTGACCTCGCCGCGTTCCGCCAGGACCTCGAGCATGAACGCGTAGCCCGGATAGGTGCAGCAGATCGCGGTCGGCTGTTCGCGCGCGATGAGTTTCCCGAGCACCCGGCGCTCGCGACCCATCGCGCGCAGGACCGTCGGCGCGAGCGCGGAGCGATCCAGCCAGCGGTAGACCGCGCTCCACGCGTGAGGGGCGCGGTTGATCACACCGAGGTAGCCGCGGCGCACCAGGCTATTCAACCGCGGGGCGGCCAGCGCGTAGATGTCGGCCACGAGCGCAGTGCCTTCGCCGTGCTCAACGTCGCAGGCCGCCGCGAGCGCCCGCGCGGCTGCGTTGTGACCTTCGCCATAGCCGGCAGTGAGGATGAGAATACGCTGGTTCATGCGATGACAGGTTGTTGGGCCAAAGTTGGCAGGGAGACGCCCGCGGCCTCAGCGAGATCGGCCTCGAAGCGCACGATCACATTCTCCCACGACTGCGGTTCGACGGCCGCACGGGCACCGATCCTCAATTGCGCGCGCAGCAGTTCGTCGGTGGCAAGGAGGACGGCGGCCTCGACCAAGGCATCCGCGCGCTCGCAAGGCACCGCGAGTCCGTTTTCGCCGTGGCGCACAAACTGGCGGGCGGCAGCGTAATCGAAGCCAGCCACCGCCAACCCGCTCGCCATTGCTTCGGTCAACACATTGCCAAACGTCTCCGTAAGGCTGGCGTGGATATAAATATCGGCTGAGGCATAGTGCCGCGCAAGCTCGGCCCGCGGGACAAAACCCGGGAAAATACAATGGCGGTGGGCGCGCTGCAGTTTTGCGCGGAGCGGGCCGTCGCCCACCAGCACGAAACGGCAGCGGGGATTCGCTTCGCGCATCGCTTCATACGCCCGCATCAGCAGGCCGTAGTTCTTTTCCGCCGCCATGCGTCCGGCGTGAATGACGACAGGGTCGCCCGGCTCGGCGCCCCACTTGGCCCGCAACGGCTCATCCCGGCGCACCGGATGAAACTGCCAGGTATCCACGCCTCGCGACATCAGGCGCAGCTCGCGGAAGCCAAAACCGCGTAATTCGTCACACAGCTCGATCGTGGGCGCGAAGGTGCGGAGCGTGCGATTATGCACATGGCGGAGCCACCACAACGCGGCCCCGCGCAAAACGCCAAAGCCGTAATGCCTGGTGTAAGCGTGAAAATTCGTGTGGAAGCTCGAGGTCACCGGTATGCCGAGCTCGAGCGCCGCGGTGACGGCGCTCGCCCCGAGCGGCCCCTCGGTCGCGACGTGCACGAGATCCGGACGCACCGCACGCCAATCGGCCCGCAAGCGGCGTCCCGCCGGCAGCCCCATGCGGAGCATCGGATAGCGCGGGATGGGCAGACCCGGCAACGGCACCTCGACGAAGTCGAGCGTCGTCTCCCCTCGCGGCAGGTCGTCCCGCCGAGGCCGATACACCGTCACCGCGTGCCCTCGTCGACCCAACTCGCGCGTGATGACCCCGAAGGTCATCGCCACGCCGTTGATCTCCGGCGGGAACGTTTCGGTGACGAGCGCGATCTTCACGTGGGAGCGTTCATTACCCCCGTAGTTGACCCGTTGCGTGTATCAATTCCGTGGCGACACGGTTACGATTGGACGAAATCTTCGCCGATCGGCGGACGCGTCCCCGATCGTCACCGAATCGTCGCATAACGTCCACGCGATCGCCATTTACGAGGCCTACTCTGGCCGATGGACCGCTGCCGTAGCACGCTCGCGTCGAGCGCGCCGCGGTGGAGCGGTCCACACCAACGCCATGAACGTCCTCACCATCATTCTTCAACTCGTCCGCCGACTAGCCGTGCCGCTAGCGGTCACCGTTTTCTCGGCGCACGCGTTGCACGCTCAAGCCACTGGCTCGCTCCAAGGCCGCGTCGCTGACGCTGCCACCGGCAAATCGCTGCAAGGCGCGGTCGTCCGCATTGTCGGTTCGACCGCCACCGCGACGACCGACTCGAACGGGCGCTTCACGCTCCCCACCGTCCCGGGCGGAAGCCAGCGCGTCGATATCTCTTACGTCGGCCTCGATCCTTTCGAGCGCGAGATCGTTATCGCCACCGGCAGTCCGACCAATCTCGATGTGTCGCTCGAGAGCCGGGCGTTGAAAATGGAGGCGTTCACCGTCGCTGAATCGGCGCGCGGCCAGGCCCTCGCCATCAATCAGCAAAAGACCGCGAGCGGGATCGTGAACATCGTTTCCGAGGAAACGTTCGGCCAGATGGTCGCCGGCAATATCGGTTACGCGTTGCAGCGCCTGCCCGGCCTGAGCGTGGACGAGGACGAGGACGGCACGCCCAACGGCGTGAACATCCGCGGGCTCGAATCGAAATATAATTCGTTTCAGACGGACGGTTTTCGCACTCCCACGTCCAGCAACAGCCGCGGATTCGCCACGAGCCAGTTGATCGCGGACGGCGTGAGCAACATCGAGGTGATCAAAGCACCCACCGCGGACCGCGATGGAGATGCGATTGGCGGCATCATCAACACCATCTCCCGTTCGGCCTTCGAACGCACTGGCCGTGAAATCAAGCTCACGACCGCGGGCCAGTATTACGAGAGAAACAATAAGTGGGGCTACGACACCGCGCTGCTCTACAGCGATCTGCTCAGCGTCGGCGGCGGTCGGAAGAATCTCGGCATCAGTTTCACCGCTTCGGCCTACGAGACCTCCCGCGCTTACGACAACATCGATCTCGATTACATCTACGTCCGTCCGACGGACCGCCCCGACCTTGGACTCACCGAGCCGCTTTACTTTCACACCATCGGCACGCCGCAGACGAATTTCCGCGACGTGACTTCGTATGGCCTGAGCGGCTCAGTGGATTTCCGTCTCAGCGATCAGGCGACGTTCTTCTTCCGTCCTGCCTACAGCCACAACACCACCACGGCCGAAAAACCCGAGGAGCGCATCTACATGATCACGAGTGGTGGCGCCGCCAACGTTTTGGCGATAACGCCGCGCACCGGTTCTGGACGCCTGACCACTAACGAGCACCGCTACCAGAATCGTCAGAGCGAAGCAGACGTGGACTTTATCTCGATGTCGGCCGGGGGTGAGCATCGCCTCGACTCCATCAAGTTGAACTACAGCGGCTACTTCGCCGAGAATGCGCGCAACACCGATCGCAGTCTGCAATACGTGGTCCGCAATACCGGCTTTCAACACGCCTACGATCGCTCCGACACGCTCCGCCCCAAATACCGGAGCCTGAATGGCAAAAGCCCATTCGACATGACGACGATTACGCGCGGCGACCTCACCATCAACCCTTCGGAGTATACCGAAGAGGTCGTGGCGGGAAAAATCGATCTGGAAAAATCCTTCACAGGCTCGGCTCTCACGGGCAAATTCAAAGCCGGCGTGAAGAGCAACACGAGTTCCCGGGTGCAGGATTCCTCGAGCCGGGTTTTTACGACGGGGAGCGCGGCCAGCGGTTTTCCCTACGCGGACATTATGCGCCGCAGCGACCGCACCGTGGAGGGCATCCCGATGTCGATCGAGGCCGACATTCCAAAGGTGGAAGCGCTGCTGCGCAGCCGGCCCGAACTCTTCACCCTCGGGGCTCCCGCGGCTTTCCGTAACGATTTCTTTAACGACTACGAAAGCAAAGAGACGACCAACAGCGCCTACGTGATGGGCATCGCTACGATGGGCCGCACGACGCTCACTCCCGGAATTCGGCTGGAGCGCAATACGTTCAACTCGAAGACCTATCAATTCGTGCCGGCCGCCGGAACGCGGGCGGCCCAAGTCAACCGCATCGAACGCGAGCGCACCTATGACTCATGGCTGCCCAGCGCGCATGTGCGCCACGAACTGCGCCGCAACCTGATCCTGCGCGGCAGCTACAATCGCAGCTACAGCCGGCCCGACCTCGACGACCTGCTTCGCGGCCGCGAAGTGTTTCCCGAGACCGACACCATCACCGACGGCAACGCTGACCTCAAGACCACCACCGCTCATAATTTCGATGGCCAGATCGAATATTACACGAGCAACCGGGGCCTTTATTCGGTCGGCCTATTCTACAAGAAGATGGATGGGTTCTACTACAACCAGACTTATGCGGAAGTGATCGATGAGAACGGCGTGCCCACCACCTATCGCGGGACGCGGCCGGAGAATGCGCTTGGCGCGTTGAACTACGGCGTCGAGTTGATTGCCCGCCAGAAGCTCGTGTTTCTCCCGAAACCGTTCGACGGATTTCGCGTGGACCTTTCAGCCACCTTCACGGAGAGCGACGGCCGGTATCCCGGCCGGCTCGACGAGAAGCTGCCGACCTACGGATTCTCGGATTACATGTTCAACGCGGCGCTCGAGTATACCATCGGCCGTTTCCGCGCTCAGGCCAGCTATCGCTACCGCGCGGACTTCCTCGAGGGTTTGGATTTTGATTTTACCTTCGACGACATCTTCGCCGCCAACGAACGCGTGGATTTCGAAGCCAGCTATCAAGTCAGTGATCGCATGAAGCTCTTCCTGAACACGACGAACCTTACCAACCGTCCCCAGGTCTCTTACCAGGGCTTCGCCTACAATCCCGAAGATTACACGATGCACGGCATCCGCGCCACGGTGGGCGCGACGTTTAAATTCTAATCGCCTCCTCGTCGGATCAGATCGCCCGGCGCATCCCTGATGCGCCGGGCTTTTTGTTGCCGGCGCCGCCCGCACCCGGCCCATCAACGCAGTGTTTGCTCAACTGTAACCCACGCGGTTTGCCTCGCCAAATCGCCGGCCAAGAGTGCCACGCGACATGTTTCTTCGTCTCCTCGTCCTGGTGATTATACTCTGCCTGCGACCGCTCGCGGCGCAGACCGAATCGACCGGCGCCATCCGCGGCGTCGTCGTCAACGACGCCACCGGCAACTACGTGCAGGGAGCGCAGCTTTTTGTCGCCGGCAGCACCCGCACCGTCGTCACCGATAGCCGGGGCAATTTCCATTTCGGCGCGCTGCCGGCCGGCGACTACCGCGTCCGCGTCGAGTCAGCCGGTTCCGACGCGACCGAAGTATCCGTCAACGTCCGCGCCGGTGCGACCTCTCCAGTCACGCTCCGCCTCGGCTCCGAGATCGTCGCTCTGGAAAAAATCATGGTGACGGCGCAAGCCGAAGGCCAGTCGCAGGCGCTCAATTTCCAGAAGAACTCCGAGAACATCCGCAAGGTCGCGTCGCTCGACGCCCTCGCCAACTCCCGCCTCGGCGAGGTGGGCGAGGTGTTGCAATCGCTGCCCGGTCTCTACCTCGAGATCAGCACGCATCAACCCGTGCGGCCCAACATCCGAGGCCTCTCCTCGGAGTTCAATTCCGTCACCTTCGACGGCGTCCGCATCGGCAATACGAACAACGACCGCTCCGACGGCGTCAGCGGCTATCCGGCCGAAAGTCTCTCCCGCGTCGAGCTGATGAAGTCCGTCACGCCCGATATGGAAGGCGATGCGATCGGCGGCAGCATCAATCTCGTTTCCAAGCGCGCGTTCGATCTCTCGGAACGTCTCTTCAAAATCAACCTCGGCGGCGCCTACAACAACCAGCAGCAGAACTGGGACAAGCAGGTGAATTTCGAATACGCCGACCGTTATGGCAAGGAGGGCCGCCTCGGGGTTTATTCCTCGATCAACCATTACCGCTCCGATCGCGGCTACCACACGTCCTCGATCAGCTACCAGGTCGACGCCGCGGACAATTACAACATCGCCACCTACACGCTGCAGGACCGGATCGAGGACGATTCGTGGAAACTGAAATACAGCGGCAGCGCCGACTACAAGCTGAGCGACGCGTCGGTCCTCTGGGTCCGCGGCATCTACAGCAACGACACCCGTTCGCTCGAGGACTATCTCGCCGTCTATCGACCCGGCGCGCGCACGTCCATCACGCCCGACTCCGCGAGCTCCCGTAATGGGCGCGTCGATACGAGCCGTTCCTACCGCGAGCCCATCAGCAAGGCCGCCCAGCTTGCCGGCGGCCTCGAGAGCAAGTTCGACGGCTGGGCGATCGACGCTAAGGCGAGCTACAATCGCGCGACCAACCAATACACCCAGACTTTTACGCCGGTCTTCTCCGCCAACGCCGTCGATCTCTCTTACGACCGCACCGTGCGCGAGTTTCCGGTCTTCCGCGTCGATAATGGGGTCAACCTCAATGACCCCGCCCGCTACGTTCACCTCAGCATCGCGCGTAACCAGCACCCTTCACGCGACCAGGAGTTCACCTTCGATTTCAATGCCCGCCGCGAGCTCGACCGCCTGCCGTTCAAGGCGAGCCTCAAGACCGGCGCGCGCGCGAAGCTCCGGAGCTGGGTCTTCGGCGGCGATCCCGCCCTCGGCAACTGGACCTACACCGGCCCGCAAAGCGCCGCGCAGATGTCGGAGATCTACGTCAACGACCGCTTCTTCCACCAGGGCGGCGACCGCGTCGTATTTCCGTCCGTCCAGCCCAACATCGCGAAGTTTCTCGAGGCGTTCTACGCCCGCAATTCCGAATACACCCGCAACGACAACGCCTCGGCCATCCTCATCGAGGCCAACCGCCGCAGCACGGTCGAGAGCATCTACGCCACGTATCTCATGGGCAGCGCGACCTTCGGCCGGCTGAACGTCGTGAGTGGCGCGCGTTTTGAGCGCACGGAATTCGAAGGCAAGGCCCGCCAGCTCAGCACGCCCCGCGGCATCCTCACGCAGTCGGTGGTTGTGAAAAATTCCTCGAGCTACGACAACGTGCTTCCCGGCGTGCATTTGAATTACGGCCTCACGCCTCAGGCCGTGGTGCGGCTCTCGCTCAATCGCACGGTCGCCCGCCCCAGTCCCGCCGCGATGTTGCCCAGTCGCCGCGTCGATGACGACGCCCGCACGCTCACCGACGGCAATCCCAACCTCCGCGTCACCACCGCGGACAACTTCGACGTGAGTCTGGAGTATTATTTGAAACCACTCGGCGTGCTTTCGCTCGGTGCCTTTCGCAAATCGATCGACGGATTCTATTTCAACACGGCCTCGACGGTGCCCGACGGCGAGTTCGCCGGCTACCGGCTCACGCGGCAGGAAATGGGTCGTGGCGGAAAAGTGCGCGGCCTCGAGGCCGAGTGGCAGCAGCGCCTCTCATTCCTGCCCGGTGTCCTGAGCAGCCTCACCCTCGGCGCGAACTACACGTGGCTCGACTCCGAGGGGAAATACCCAACGCGCCCGACGGACCAGCTCACCTTCATCGGCACCGCCAAGGGCACGGGGAATTTCAACATCTCCTACGTGCGTCGTGGCCTCGACCTGCGTCTCTTCTACAACACCCGCGGCGATTACCTCAGCTCGGTCGGTGCCCGCCGCGCCCTCGACATCTTCGAGAAAGAACGAGCGACGCTCGACCTCTCGGCGAAATACCGGTGGAGCAAACGCGTGACCACTTACCTGAGCGCCAAGAATATTACCGACGAGCCGAAGATTTCCTATCAGGGCAACCCGTCGAATCCGAATGCCGTGCGCTACTTCGACTGGTCGCTCAACTTCGGCGTCACGCTCGACCTGTGAACAGCCGTGCTCCGGTCCTCGTAGCCACGCAGGAAACAATTTCCGCCTGAAAGCGGGCCACGAATAAGTCACCATGACCTTCCGCCCGCTCATTCTGCTCTTCGCGTTCTCGACCGCCCTCCTCGCCGCCGCCCAGCTCGATGCGCCGCCGCCCGGCGCTTTCACGATCGTCGTCATCCCTGACACGCAGGGCTACGACGGCCGCGCCACCAAACGCACGCCCGACAGCACCGCACCGCTCACGAACCCCGTCTTCCAAAATCACACCCGCTGGATCGCCGAAAACATTCGCGCACAAAATATCGTCTTCGTTTCCCACGTCGGCGACATCGTCGACATCAACAACGACGCGCAGTGGCAGCTCGCCCACGAGTGCCTCGATCGCCTGCACGGCCTGGTGCCCTACGGCCTCGTGGTCGGTAACCACGACATGACCTCGAAAGGCGACGCCACGCTCTTCCAGCGCTTCTTTCCGGCCACGCGCTTTCGCGATTTTCCGTGGTATGGCGGCTCCTACACCCACGCACGGCCGGAGCAAAACGTCTCGGCGAACAACGTGAACAGCTTCCAGCTTTTCTCCGCCGGCGGTCTCGACTTCATCCACCTCGCCCTCGAATGCAACGCGCCCGACGACGTCCTCGCGTGGGCTGGCGCGCTCTTGGAAAAGCACTCAGCGCGTCGTGCCCTCATCACGACTCACATGGATCTCGGTCCCCTCGAGCGCCCGAAAGCCGACGACGGCTACTTCACCGATCCGAAGGGTCGGATGGGCTGGGTCAAGGTGCACGGCGCGCGCGGCAACAGCCCGCGACAAATGTGGGACAAGCTCTATCGTCATCACGCCAATCTACATTTCATTTTCTCCGGCGATCAAAGCCGCACCACCGCCATGCGCGTCGACGGGGAACGCAGTGTCGGCCAGGTGGTGCGCGCGCTGCTCTCCGACTACACGTCGTCGGGACCGTTGCGACTCTACCGTTTCGTGCCCACCGAAAACAAAGTCCACGTGATCACCTTCGACACGACGAAACGCACACTCGTCGACTCCACCAAATACGTGCCCGACCGCTCCGACCACCAATTCACCCTCGACTACGCGATGACTCGCCCAAGCCCATGAACTCACTCCGCCTCATCCCCTCCCTCCTGCTGACCGCGATGCCCCTTGCCGCGCATCAAGGTCATGAAACCACCGCGTGGAAACCCACGCCCTACGCCGACCAACTCGCCTATGCGCCCCGCCCTCTGCCCGATCGGATCGTGCTCACGTGGGCGGGCGATCCGGCCACATCGCAAGCGGTCACCTGGCGCACCGACACCAGCATCGTCCGCGCGCTCGCCGAAATCGCGATTGCCAACGACAATGGCCGCGACCTCAAGCCGCGCAGCGTGCCCGCCCGCACGGAATTGTTCAAAAGCGATTTGAGCGACGCTGCTTATCACAGCGTCAAGTTCACCGAACTCACGTCCGACACGCTCTACGCCTACCGCGTGGGCGACGGCGTAAACTGGAGCGAGTGGTTCCACTTCCGCACGGCGAGCAAGGAGCCCCGCGCGTTCACGTTTGTTTACTTCGGCGACGCGCAGAACGACATCAAGACGCACTGGTCGCGCGTATTTCGCGAATCGTTCCGCGATGCACCCCGCGCGGCGTTTACGCTCCACGCCGGTGACTTGATCAACAACGCGAACCGCGATGTGCAGTGGGGCGAGTGGTTCGGCGCCCCCGCGTGGGTCAACGCCACCATCCCCGTGATCGTCACGCCGGGCAATCATGAGCAATTCAACGACGGCGCCGGCTCCGAGGCGGACCGGAAATGGACGGCGAAGGACGGTCGCACGATCGACGTCAAAGTCGCCCTGAAAGCCGAGAAGGACGCCGCGGGTAAAACGACCCGCACGCGGGTCTTTGCTCAGTCGACAGATGGCCAGACCGGCATCATCACGCTCGGCGCCGACGACCTCATCACTGCCGTCGACGCCGGCATCACCAAGATCACGGGCTACGCCGAGGCCGAACTCGTCGCCCAGCAGCCGGACAAACGTCCGCTGCGCGACCGTATCGCCAATCCGGGCACGCGAACGCTCAGCCACCACTGGCGCCCTTCGTTCACGCTACCCGAGCAAGGCATGCCGGCCGGGCTCGAGGAAACGTGCTACTACATCGATTACCAAGGCGCCCGCATCATCTCGCTCGAATCGAATCGCCTGCAGAAGGAGCAGATTCCGTGGCTGCGCGAGACCTTGAAGAGCAACCCGCACCGTTGGACGATCCTCACGTTCCACCATCCGATCTTTTCGCCCGCGAATAACCGCGACAACCCCGAGCTGCGGGCTGCCTGGAAACCGATCTTCGACGAGTTCAAAGTCGACCTCGTGCTCACCGGTCACGACCACACCTATGCTCGCAGCGGCGACATCAGTGGCCGGGGCGGCTCAATCAACATTCCGGCGGGCTACAACCAGGCCTACGATCCTGCGATCGGCACCGTCTACGTCGTCTCCGTGAGCGGTCCGAAAATGTATAACGTCACGACGGACTTCGCCGTGCGCTCCGCCGAAGACACGCAGCTCTACCAGATCATTCACGTCGACCTCGAAGAAATCCGCTACGAGGCGCGCACCGCGACCGGCCGGCTCTACGATGCGTTCACGTTGAAGAAGCGCGCCGGCCGCGCCAACGAGCTCGTCGAAACGCTGCCGCCCGAGCGCCGCCGCGCGACGCCGCCCGCGAAAAAATCCGCCGCGGACTGATTTCCTAAACTCGATTGGCTCCGCGGATCACGCCGCCGCCGGCGCCTTCCGTTTCTCGATCAGCGCGAGCAGCAAATCGCCTTTCGCGAGGCTGCCGCGCAATAACCCGTCGCGCTCCACCACGGGCAGTCGTTCCGCGACGATGCCCATAAAGCCGGCCAGCGCTTCGGTCAGCGGCTGGTCGGGCGCAACGCGCGGAAAATCTTCGCGCAGGATGTCGCGCGCGATCACCAGCTCCGCGATGTCGGGCTCGCTCAGATACGGCTTGATGTCATGCAGCGATACGACGCCCAGAAATTTCCCTTCCGAATCGACGACGTAGAGATTGTTCACGCGCAGGCGTAGAAACATCCGTGCGATGTCGGCGTAGTGGGCGGTCGGCAGCACCGTGGGTGGATCTGCTCGCATCAAGTCAGCAACCCGCCCCTCGCCCAGCCCGGGATCCGGCGCCGCCGCCGCCTTGCGTTTCAGGGCGTCGCTGTAGAGCGAGGAGCCCTCGAGACTTTTCGAGGTGTAATAGGCGATGACGCTGCAGAGCAACAACGGGAGGATGATGTCGTAGCTCAGCGTCATCTCGAACAGCATGATGACCGCCATGATCGGCGCATGGCTCGCGGCCGACAAAAACGCACCCATGGCCACCAGCGCAAACGCCCGCGGATCCTGCGCACCCAACGGCCAGAAATGATTCAACGCCGTGCCGAAGAGCAGGCCCGCCCCCGCGCCCATGAAGAGCGACGGCGTAAACACGCCACCCGGCGCGCCCGACCCAAACGAGGCCATCGTCGCGAGCCACTTGCAGGCGAAGAGCCCGAGGATCGAAGTCCAAAGGATCTTCCCGTTCACGATCTCGACCACCACCGAGTAACCGTTGCCGCAGACTTGCGGGACATTGATCGCGATCGCGCCCACCGCGAGCCCACCAAGCGCGAGACGCGCGATCAGGGGAAGGCCCAGCGAGACGAAAAGTTTCTCGGCGTGTTTGAGCGAAAGAAGAAAAACGGGCGCCAGCACCCCCATCAGCAAGCCGAGTCCGATGTATCCAGGCATCTCCCACACGGAGACCTGGGAAAAAGCCGGCACCTTGTAGAGCACATGCGCCGCGGTGAGCACCTGCACCGTGAGCGTGGCCGCGACAGCCGAGACGACCAGCGGGCCCAGACTCTCCATCGCGATCGTGCCGAGGATGATCTCCGCGACGAAAAACGACCCCGCAATCGGCGCGTTGTAAGCGGAGGCGATGCCAGCCGCTGCACCGCACGCCACCAGCAGTCGCAATTGCGGGGGAGTAAATTTGCGCCACTTGCCCAGCCGCGAGGCGACGACGGCCGCCAGTTGCACCATGGGACCCTCGCGGCCGATCGACCCTCCCGAGCCGATCGAGAACAACGCCGCGGCAGACTTCACCAGGCTCGCTCGCGTGGGCACATCGCCGTTGCCGATCACGATCGCCTCCATGTAGTCCGTCGAACTTTGCGCGCGCGTGAGGCGTTGGCCGAAAACCAGGATCACCCCGGCCGCCGCGCCGCCAAGGGTCGGAACGAGCAGGCAACCCCACCACGGCAACCGCGCCATGGAGTCGACGACCCCGAGGCTCGAATTCCCGAACCAGTCGTGAATCCGCTCCGTGAGCGTGGTGAAAAGGATCGACGCCAACGCTCCGAGGAAGCCAGCCAGCGCGGCCCACATCAGCGTGACCTGCCATTCCGTCGGTTGCAGTTTTTCCTGGACCCAGACGCGCCACCGCAGGAGTCGCAGCAAGCGGCGCATCAACAGGCCGGCGGGATCCGTCACCGCCTTCATCGCTGCACGACCGAGTCGGAGGCCACAGGATCGGGATGCGCAAAAAATTCAGTCGGCGAACTCAAGGCAGCTCGAACGCTAGGCCGCGGGGCCCGGGAAACAAGCTCCGCGTGCGGCTTCTCTCGATACCGCTCCCCGCGGAAGGCTTGCAGGCACGAGGGTTTTTTTCACGATCCCGAGGCGATGAGCGCGAAACCCACGAAGAAAAGCGCGAACAGCCCGGTGCCACCCGCGGCGCGCGTCACTGAACCGATCCTGGCTTCTTCGGGCCAGGCGACCGCGCCCGCCGCGGCCTTGGAGGCGCCCCCGTCGTGGCTCGATTCCAGCGACCCCCGCAAACGGATGTGGGGAAAAATAGTTTTCGTGGGCGTCTGGATTTATGTCGCGGCCTTGATGCTGCTCGCGCTCGACCAGACTTTTAACTGGGGCATTTTCGGGCCGAAGGTGACGCCGGGGCCTTGAGCCGCGGCGGTTGAAACCCGCCTCTCCGCAGACTTGCTCACCGGGGCTGCGTTTCGGGTCACACCCCCGCCGCTGCTCAATCGATCGTATACGGCTCCTGCACTTCGTCCGACTCCGACTGCGCGGTGAGAGTCACCAGACTGCGCAGCGAGGTGAAGTGCTGACTGAGATCGAAATCGCCCCCGAGGCCGCCGATCAGTTTGTCGAAGAGATCCTTCTTCGACGCTTTCAGCGCCTGGATGCGCTCCTCGATCGTGCCGGCGGTCACCATGCGATAAACGAACACCGTATTCGTCTGGCCGATGCGATGGACCCGATCGACCGCCTGCGCTTCGACGGCCGGATTCCACCACGGGTCGAGCAGGAAGACGTAGTCCGCCGCATGCAGCGTGATGCCGGTGCCCGCCGCCTTGAGCGATACCAGCATCGCCGCCGCACCTTGCGCGGTCTGGAAACCTTGCACCGGCTTGAGCCGATCGAGCGTCATGCCTGTGAGCTCGAAGCGCGCGAGGTCCGGGAAGTGTTTCGTCAACGCCTCGCGGACGCGTTCGAGCAACATGACGAACTGCGAGAAGATGACGACCTTGTGCCCGCTGGCGACAATCTCGGTCAGTTTCTCCAGCAGCAAGTTGATCTTGCCCGAGTCGGAGAGCGGCGCTGTGAGCCAAGGCAACATGTCGGGATCGCAACACGTTTGGCGCAAGCGCGTAAGCAGCGCGAGAAAGCCAAATGATTTCTCGCGCATCGCGGCGCCTACGTCGTCGCCGAGGCGCTCGAGACCTTCCGAGCAGATGCGGGCATATTCCGTCCGCTGCACATCGGTCATCGGACAGATCAGATCCATCTCGAGCTTCGGCGGCAGCTCGGTCGCGACTTCCTTTTTCGTGCGGCGCAGGATGAAGGGCGCGAGCTGCGCGCGCAGCCGCAGCAGCGTGCCATCGCGATCCGCGTTCAGCGCCGCCTCAAACGACGTCCGCGAGCCCAGCAGGCCGGGCAGGAGGAAACGGAAGATGCTCCAGAGATCGAGCTGCCGATTCTCCAATGGCGTGCCGGTGAGGACCAGGCGATGGGTCGAGCGCACCGCGAAACACGTCTGTGTGATCTTCGCATCCGGGTTCTTGATGAACTGCCCCTCGTCGAGCACGGCGTAACCAAAATCCACCTGCTCGAGCAGCGCGCGATGCTTGCGCAGCTGGGTGTAGCTCGCGATCCAGATCACGGGATCTTTGCGCTGCGTGAAATCGTGACCCGTCTTCAGCACATCGACGGCGAGATGCGGAAAAAATTTCGCGATCTCTTCGCGCCAAACCGGCACCACGCTGGCCGGGCACACGATCAGATTCGGACGATCCGCCAGCGGCCGGGCGGCCAGCAGCGAGAGCACCTGCAAGGTCTTGCCCAAGCCCATTTCGTCCGCGAGGAGGCCGTGACAGCCGACGTCGCAAAGGTGATGCATCCACTCGACTCCGCGCCGCTGATACGGCCGCAAGAGCTCGGGCAGAGCGGGCGGCGCTGGCGGCGGCGCGAGCACGCTTTGGCGCCATGCTTCGATTTCGGGCGACAGCGTGAGCTTGAGGCGTGCGTCGTTGAAAAGAGAGAAAATGAGATACGGCGAAAGTGACGTCGGCTCGCCGTTGGGCACGTTCTGCGTCTCTTCGACGTTTTTCTGCCACGCACTAAACGTTTCCCACTTGTCCGCCGGCAGCGCGACAATCCCGAGGTTCGGCAGAATGACCGGCTGGCCGCCCCGCTTGAGCAACGCGTTGACCTCGCTGTCGGTGAGCATGCGTTCGCCCGCGCGGAAAATCCACCGCAGGTTCAGCGCGGCGTGCTCCCCTCCGCCGTTGCCGCTCGCGGGTGCCCGCTCGGCGACGGCTTCGATCTCCACGATGCGCGTGCCCTTGAGTAAATTCGCGGATTTGTCGTCGAGCTCGATCACGAACATCTTCTTCCACGCCGGCAGAACCGTCTTTAAAAAATTCGGGATCTCGACCAGCGACTCCATCACGTAGACGCCAGTTTCCTGATTGTAGTGGAAGTGCGCTTTGCGCGCGTAGGCCGCGAGGCCGATCAATTTCGCGCGCTCTCCGGATGAGACGTGGCCGTTGCCATTCGCGTGAGCATCGGGCCCGAGCGCGGGATGTTTGGTCTTCTTGTCCGCATCCAGCCACGTCGCCTGAAACGTCAGCCCTGCCGTCTTGGTTTTGAACACCAACACCAGCGAGCGCGAGGGACCCGCGTGAGTCGTCGCCGCGAGGGCGCCTGCGCCGCCGTTGGAGGCCGCACCGCGACTGGATCCGGCGTGGCCGTTACCGGCAGCGGCGGCCGCGGCGCGGGCGGCGCCGCCCCCAAAACTGTTCCCGGCGTGGTGGCCGGGGCCATGGCCGTTGCCATTGGAAATCTTCGGCGGGTCGCTGGGCAGCGGGGAAATTTCATCCGCCACCAGCTCTTCGATCTCATGCAATCCTGCCACCGCCAACGCGTGGGCCAGCTCACGATCAGTCGACGATGAGCGCACGCTCAGGCCCTCAGGCGTCCACTCGATCACCGCATACTCGTCCTTTTTCTCCACCCGACGGTGCACGATGGCATCCTTGTCGGTGAGTTCCAACTCGCGCACCTCGCTCGCAACATAGATCTGCCGGCCTTGCTCGAGCTGCAGTGCAGTGAACGCGCCTGCCCAGTCATTTTCGAGTTTACCAAACCAGAACTCGAGCGAATGGGGTGTATAGACGCGCTTTGGCCCGTGGGACTGCATCAATCTAAAAACGGCGACCGTAGAACCCGACACCTCTGGTGCAATCTCCAATTTCGTAGGTAATTAGTGCAGGTAGAAGGCACGATATCCACGAAAGGCTTACATTAATCGTGCCAACTCTGCGCGAACGATGAGAAGAGTGCGTTCGACCGCTCCGCCATTTTCCCGCCGCCACTTCGCTGCGGCCGCAGCGACGGCCAAACGCTGGCCCTCATCGCGCAACAGCTCTTCAACCGCCTGCGCCAGCGCCGCGGGATCGTCCACTCGCCGCGCCGCGCCCCGTGCGACAAGATCAGCCGCGATCACCCGGAAATTACTCATGCCTGGACCGAATAGAATCGGCTTCTCCAGCGCCGCAGCCTCCACCGGCGTTTGCCCTTCGGTGTGCGGCGCCAGGCTCTTGCCCACGAACACCAGGTCGCCGAGCTGGGCAAGTTTACGCAACTCGCCCGTGGTATCGCCAACTGCCACGTCTACCTCCCGCCCGGCCGCACCCTGCGAACGCAGATGAAACCGCAGATTCGCCGCCTGGAGCAATTGCTGGACCTCGAGCCGTCGCTCCGCGTGACGCGGCACGAGCAGCAAGGAAACCGCGCGCCCCCCGGACCTCGCCCGCTCCAGCGCGGCGATCAACGCGGCCTCCTCGCCCGGCCAGGTCGACGCGCCGACGACGACCGCGCCCGTCGGTGGCAACCCCAGCTCGCGGCGCAGCTGGGTGCGCTCCGCGGCGTCCAACCGCGGGATCTGCACGTCGAGCTTGATGTTGCCGGTCGTCTGTATCCGGTCTTCGGGCACGCCGAGGGCGACGAAGCGCGCCGCATCTTCCGCCGAGGCGGCCAGCAAACGCGTGACGCCGCCCACCATGAGGCGCGCCGCCGGCCGAAACCATTTTAACCGCGCAAAGCTCCGGTCGGAGAGCCGGGCGTTGATGCAGAGCACGGGCACGCCGCGGTTCGCCGCCTGCTGCAAATGCTCCGGCCAGCGTTCGCCCTCGGTTAGAATCACCAGATCCGGTGCAATCCTCCGCCAGGCCATCGCCGCGAAGGGCCACCAGTCGATGGGAAAGTAACCCACCCCCATCGTTAACCCGCGGTAGCGATCGTTCGCCACGCGGTAACCCGTGCTGGTCGTCGTCGTAAGATAAACCTCCGCACCATCCCGCTGCAGCGCCTCGAGGAGGGGCCCGATGGCGAGCATTTCGCCGACGCTCACCGCCTGCAACCAGACGCGCGGGCGGCCTTTCTTTTTTTCTGGCAGTTGCGGATGCCGGCCGAAGCGATGAGCGAAATCCGCCCGGTAACCGCCGCGCCGACGCATCCGCCGCAGGTAGCCGGGCCCCAGGACCACGAGCGCGGGAATGAAGAGGAGACGGTATAGCCAGAGCATCACGAAGCGGACTTAGCATGCCGCCAACATCCCGCGTGCGGGGCAAAGAAAATCACGCTCGGGGTTTCCCTTTGCGACTTTCGGGCTTTTTTGCGGCCATGGCCCTAATGCGCTCTCTCGTCCCCCTGATTTGTGTGGCGTTGTTTTCACTGGTGTCGATCGGCCGCGCCGCGATTCCGTTCCCGCACGAAACGAGCGATCTAAAAATGGATCCAACGGCGAAGTTCGGCACGTTGCCCAACGGCATGCGCTTCGTCGTCCGCGCCAACAAAGAACCCAAGGAGCGCGTGTCCCTTCGCCTGCTCGTCGAAGCCGGCGCGGTCCATGAGAAAGATGACCAACAGGGCCTCGCCCACTTCCTCGAACACATGGCGTTCAACGGCAGCGAGCACTACGCGCCCGACTCGTTGATCAAATTTTTCCAGCGCATGGGCATGAACTTCGGCGGCGATAGCAACGCGAGCACCTGGTATACGCGCACGCTCTATCTGCTCGAATTGCCCGACACCAAAGACGCCACGCTGGCGGAAGGTCTGAAAGTTTTCGGTGATTACGCGGGCGGCCTGCACCTCGCTACGAAGGAAATCGACAAGGAGCGCGGTATCATTCTCAGCGAGAAACGCACCCGCGACTCCGTCGGCTATCGCACCTGGCGCGCCACCGAAGCCTTCATTCTCAAGGACACGATTTTTCACCGTCGCGATGTCATCGGGACGGACGACGTCCTCAAACAAGCCGGCCGCGATCGATTCGTGGAATTCTACGACGCCTGGTATCGGCCCGAACTGATGTCGGTGGTGATCGTGGGCGACATCGATGTCGACGCGGTCGTCCGGCAACTCATCGCGGTGTTCACGCCCCTCAAAGCCCGCGCGCCCGCCCAGCCCCAGCCCGACTTCGGCAAACTGCGGACCTTTGCGGGCACGGAAGTGTTTTACCACCACGAAGCGGAAGCCCCCAGCACCACGGTCACGATCTCCACAGTCACTCCGTATTCAAAGGAGAAGGACACCGCGGCGAATCGCGTGAAACAGCTCCCCCGCTCTCTCGCCCACGCGATCATCAACCGCCGGCTCTCGATCCTCGCGAAAATGGAAAATGCTCCGTTCACCAACGGCAGCTCGGGGGTCGGCGAATCCTATAGCTTTTACCGGCAGAGCAGCATTGCGCTGAACTGCCGCGCCGACCAGTGGCAGGCGGCGCTCGGCGTGGGGGACCAGGAACTGCGCCGCGCCTTGGAACACGGCTTCCAAAAGCCGGAGCTCGCCGAGATTGTGGCCAACTTTCGCAACAGCCTCGAGCAAGCGGTGAAGACCGCGCCGACGCGTCGTTCCGATGGAATCGCGGACGAGATTGCAGATACCCTCCTCGAGCGCGACGTGTGGACCACGGCCGAGGACGATCTCGCACTCTACGGCCCGGCGCTGGAAAAAATTACCGTCGACGATTGCGTGCAGGCGCTGCGCACCACGTGGAGCCCCGCCCACCGCATCGTTTTAGTCACCGGCAACGCCAAGATTGCCGCGGGCGATCGCGCCACCGCGGAAATCACGGCAGCTTTCGAAAAATCGCGGGCGATCGCCGTCGCGGCGCCCGAGGCGATGGCCGAAGCCAAATGGGGCTACACCGATTTCGGCCCCGCCGGCAAGGTCGCCCAACGCGAGCACGTCGCCGACCTCGATATCACCCTCATCACGTTTGAAAACGGCGTGCGGCTCAACCTGAAGAAAACTGATTTCGAGGCGAATCGCATCCGGATCAGCGGCCGCATCGGCAACGGCCGGTTGACCGAGCCCAAGGACAAGCCGGGCCTCGCGTTCTACGCGGGCCAGACCTACAACGACGGCGGCCTGGGCCGGCATACCTCGGACGATTTACGGCGTATCCTCGCCGGCAGGACGGTGGGTGCCGGCGTCGCGATCGGCACCGATGCGTTCTTCGTCAACGGCGCGACCAATCGCGAGGACCTCACCCTGCAGTTGCAGCTCGTTACCGCGCGGCTCGTCGATCCGGGTTTCCGGCCCGAGGCAGCCCGGCAGGTGCGCAAAGCCATCGACCAGATTTACACGAGCTACGAGCACACCACCGCCGGCCCGTTCACCCTCGAGGTGGCGCGAATGCTGGCGAGCGGCGACCATCGTTTCGGGCTCCCGCCGAAAGAAGAGCTGCTGAAGCGCACGCTCGACGAGGCAAAGGCGTGGATGACCCCCGAGCTCAAAAACGGCGCGATGGAATTTGCGATCGTCGGTGACTTTGAGCTGGAGGCCACGATCGACGCCTTCGCGATGACCCTCGGCACGCTTTCGAAGCGGCAGCCCCGGCCCGCGCTCGAGGAACTGCGTCGCGTGGTTTTTCCCGAGACGCCGTTTGCCAAGGAATATACCATCAGCACCGAGATCGCGAAGGGCGATGTCGCGCTTTACTGGCCGACGACCGACGGACGCGAAATCAAGCGGGCGCGCCGCCTCAACCTGCTGAGTGAAGTGTTCAACGACCGGCTCCGGATCAAGGTGCGCGAGGAGTTGGGCGACGCCTACAGCCCCAGTGTGGGCAGTGCCGCCGGCGACATCTTTGCGGATTATGGTTACATCCAAGCGAGCGTGACGATCGATCCGCCGCGCGCGAAACAGGTCGCGGATATCATCGTGGAAATCGCCGCCGATCTCGCAGAAAAGGGCGTGACCGACGAAGAACTCGAGCGCTCGAAAAAGCCTGTGCTCACGAGCCTCCGGGAGTCATCACGCACCAACCAATACTGGATCGGCAACGTGCTCAGCCGCGCGCAGGAAAAACCAGAAGTGCTCGATTGGAGCCGCTCGCGTTACGCCGACAACGAGGGGATCACTGCGGCTGAGCTGAGCGCGTTGGCGAAGGCATATCTGCCCGCCGCGCGCAGCAGCCGCGTCATCGTGATTCCGACGCCTGGGTCGAAGTCTGCCACGGCAGCGCCCGACGCGACGCCAGCGAAGAAATAGCGGGCCGGGCCCGCTCTCGCCCGTCCGAGCGATGAACGCTCACTGCCGCGGTGCTCTCACCGCGAAGCGGTCGCGTGATCCGACGCCGCTTCGTCCGCCCGCGCGGGATCGGACTCGGTTGGCGAAGTCTTCCCGCCAAACAAATTCAGCACCGGAAGTAAACAAAGCAGCCCCACGACCGTAAGGCCCAACACGGCGTAGCCCGCAATATCGTGGACGGTGCCCTCGATCGCGGCGGGCCCGTGGCGGTAGGCCCAGGCAGTGAGAAAAAGGCTGCGGCCAAGATTGGTCAGGAAGGCGAGCCCGAGCGCGCAGACAATCAAAGTGATTTTCTTCCACGCCTGGTCCACGAACACCGCGGCGAGGAATGAGCCGGCGAACAGGCACCCCGTGAGTGACCGGATGCCGGAGCACGCATCTTCCACGCCGACGTTCCCCGTCGGCAGCGCGAGCACGTTCCCCTGCTGCTCGATCGGCAGGCCGAGCACGTCAAAAACGAAGGCGACCACGGTTACGACTTTGCGCAGCAGCGCGAGGTTGAGCTGCGTTTCCACCGCCGAAACCATTGGCGCCGACACGAGCCAGATCGCCACCGGGAAAAAAAACAGCGAGAGCAGCCGCACCCGGGCGTCGCGGAAGAGACTGCCGACACCGGGCGACGGCGTATCGGGAGCGTTGATATACAGCAGGGGCAGCAGAATGCCGACCGCTCCCAGCGCGATGGCGAGCGTGCCCGGCTGCGAGGTGCCTGCCCCTGCCCGATAAAATGATCCGAGCAAAAACATAAGGACGCCGCAGGTGAGCGACGCGCCCACCGTCAATCGGAGCACCCATTTTCCTAAGCCCGTGGCTCGCGGACTCCCGGAAGCGGCACAGGCATTGAGGGCCGCGATGATATTCGGCCAGCGGTCATTAACGACAAATGCGACGAAGAATGGGACCAGCCAACCGAAGGAATAATCCTCCTTCACCCGCCACCAGTGCGACTGATCCCACGCGACGAAGGCGAGAAAGCCCCCGGCTAGCCCGAGCGCAGCGAGAAACGAACTGGGAACAGTGGCGCGAAGTTTATTCCAAAAGGGAGGCACGAAGAGCCCGCATGCGAAAGCAGGCGCGCGACTGTAGCGAGCCGATTTACCTCTCCGCGTTGGCCCCGGCGCTCTCCGAGAGCTTGTCGTGCACGAGTTGCCGCAACGCTGGCTCCAACGTGCCGCTCTGAGCATCGAACAACCGCGTAATCCCCGCCCACGGCACGTTGCCCGCCGGTTGCAGGACCGGCGTGCGATTCACGAATGGGCTTTCATCGCCGGTATCGACCGCACTGTGCGCGAAACCACCCGCATTGCGCCAAGTGAGAGCGTGCAAGCCGTCACCCAGATCAAAGCAAAGTTGAAAGCCGATCACGGTCTCCGCCTGGTCGAGCCAAACCACCAGTTCGAGCCCTTCCGACTCAAACCAACGCCGCCGCCCGCCACCTTTCTCCTGTCTCACATTTTTGATTTCGTGCAGCACGATTAACGAGTGTCCGCGCTCGGACTGCCAAGTCAAAGGAGGGAACTACGGGACGCACGGAGGGGAAATCCCCTCAGGAATTTTCAGTAGGAAGGCCGGGCGGGCGTTCATAGCCGCGCGACGACGATCGAGGCATTCGTGCCGCCGAAGCCAAAGCTGTTGGCGAGCGCCGCGCGCACGGGACGCTGCACGGCGATGTTAGGCGTCAGGTTCAGCCCCAGCTCGGCGCACGCCGGATCGACATTATCCAGATTGATGGTGGGCGGCACCACGCTGTGGTGGATTGCGAGCACCGCGGAGAAAACACCCATCGCACCGGCCGCGCCCAGCAAATGGCCGGTCATGGACTTCACGCCGCTGACGTTGAGCGTGGCCTTTTGCTCGGCGAACACCGAGGCAATCGCGGCCGCTTCTTCACCATCGCCACCGGGAGTCGAGGTCGCATGCGCGGAGACGTAGTCGATATCGGTGGGCGCGAGGTGCGAGCGCGCGAGCGCAGCCCGCATGGAGCGCGCGGAACCTTCGGCGCCGGGCGCCAGCGATGAGAGATGAAACGCATCCGAAGAGGCACCGTAGCCGCGCAGCTCAGCATAGATGCGGGCGCCGCGCCGCCGCGCGTGCTCCAGTTCTTCCAACACAAACACGACGGAGCCCTCCGAGAGCACGAAGCCGTCGCGATCCTTGTCGTAAGGCCGCGACGCTTTCTCCGGCGCGTCGTTGCGCGTCGAGAGCGCGCGCATCTGGGCAAAGGCTCCGATGGCCAGCGGCGTGACCGTCGACTCGGATCCGCCCGCGAGCATCACATCGGCATCATCGCGCAGGATTGCAGCGGCGGCTTCTCCGAGCGCGTGTCCACTCGTGGCGCAAGCGGACGCCACACTCATGTTGGCCCCGCGAAAATCGAGCAGCAGGCTCACCTGTCCGGCCAGCAGGTTCGGCGCGATCTGAATGATGAAGAACGGCGAGATTTTGCGAAAACCGCCCGCCTTCCACGTGTCGTGCATGGCTTCCATCTCGGGTAG
>JANPIT010000214.1:0-6598 GCA_031425115.1 Opitutaceae bacterium
AGCCGCGCCTCGAGATGACTCTCCAGCTTTGGCAGGTAGAAATAAGGCCCGCTCCCTCGCGCGAGCAGTCCCTTCGCATTGTGGAAAAAATAAAAGCCCCAATCGAAGAGCGACGCGGAGATCCGCTTCCCGTCGAGCAGCACGTGTTTCTCCTCCATGTGCCAACCGCGCGGCCGAGCGATGATCGTGGCGGTCTGTTCTTTCAGCGCATACTGTTTTCCCTCGGGCGACGTGAACGTGATCGTGCGGCGCACCGCGTCGCGCATGTTGATCTGGCCCTCGATCACATTCTCCCACGTCGGCGCGTTGGCATCCTCGAAATCGGCCATCCAGCATTGGGCCCCCGAGTTCAGCGCGTTGATCGCCATCTTGCGATCCACTGGGCCGGTGATCTCCGTGCGGCGATCGATGAGGTCCACGGGCGGCGGCGGCACTTTCCAATCGCCGCCCCGAATCGCCGCCGTCTCCGGCAGGAAGTCGGGCAGTTTGCCCGCATCGATTTCACGCTGCCGCTCGGCCCGGCGCACGAGCAGTTCGCGGCGGCGAGCACCGAACTTCGTCTCAAGCTCCGCGACGAACCGACACGCCTCGGGCGTGAGAATGTCCGTATAACCCGCGTCGAGCGCCCCGACGATCTCGAGCCCGCCAATGGAAGAATTGGACATCCCGCGATTGAACGCGCTGCGCGGCAACTTCCAAGCACCAAGCAGGAACGAGAAGCAGGAAGCCAAGGAACCAGGAAAATTAATTCAGAAGCCAGAAAGCCACGAACGCCGTTCCGAGTTTCTTGGCTTGATCGCTTCTGAATTCATAGGTCCCGGTTCGCTTCCTGGTTTCTTGGCTTCCTGCTTAAACTTGGATTGTGCTCGAAGCATCGTCCATTCCCCCTCCACTTCCCTACCTGCAATGAGCCGCGAAAATTTCATGCGCGAAGCGATCAAGGAAGCAGAAGCCGGCATGCGCGGCGGACGCGGCGGGCCGTTCGGCTGCGTGATCGTGCGCAAAGGCGAAATCATCGCTCGCGGCAGCAATCGCGTCACTTCCACCAACGACCCCACTGCGCACGCCGAAGTTACGGCGATCCGCGAGGCCTGCCGCGCGCTTGCGACCTTCCAGCTCGACGATTGCGAGCTCTACACCAGTTGCGAGCCGTGCCCGATGTGTCTCGCCGCGATCTACTGGGCCCGAATTCCACGCATGTATTACGGCAACACCCGGGCTGACGCCGCCGCGATCGGCTTCGATGACGATTTTATTTATCAACAGATTCCGCTGCCGCCGGAGAAACGCGCGCTGGGGATGGAGCCGCTGTTGCGCGACGAAGCCCAGAGCGCCTTTCGCGAGTGGCAGGCGAAGCCGGACAAGGTTCGGTATTAAGGTGGAGCGGCTTGACCCCAAGCCGCTTTGGAGCGGAAGCGTTTCGCTTCCCCCCGCGGGATGGAAATCCGTTCCGCCCCCACTCAAACCCGCGGCTTGCGGTCAAGCCGCTCCACCTAAAAACGCTCTGGCCTTCTCCGACCGCGCCCGTTGCTTTTCCTAGCCATGCACCAGCCCCCGCGCATTCGCGCTGTGTTCTGCTCGTTTCTCTTCGGCACGCTTGCGCTTCTCCCGCTCCATGCCGCCGATAAACCGGCGTCGCCCGCACCGGTGGCCGCCGGCCCCGCCGCCAAAGTCGCACCCGCCTCGGTCGAGAACACGGTCGTCAAAATATTTTCCACGTCGCGCTATCCCGATCCCTACAAACCGTGGACCAAACAGGGCCCGCGCGAATCCACCGGCACCGGCATCATCATCGAGGGAAAGCGCATCCTGACCAACGCCCACGTCGTCCTCTACGCGAGCCAGGTGCAAGTGCAGGCCAACCAATCCGGCGACAAAATATCCGCGACCGTCGAGTCGATCGCGCAGGGCATCGACCTCGCCGTGCTCAAGCTCGACGACGAATCGTTCTTCGACGGCCGGCCGCCCCTCGCGCGCGCCACGATGCTCCCCGCCGTAAAAGATGCGGTGCTGGTCTACGGTTTTCCCACTGGCGGCACCAATCTCTCGATCACCAAGGGCATCGTCTCCCGCATCGATTTCACGCTGTATAGTTTTCCCACCTCCGGCCTGCGCATCCAAATCGATGCGGCGATCAACCCCGGCAACAGCGGTGGCCCCGCGGTCGCCGACGACAAGATGATCGGCCTCGCCTTCAGTCGCCTCGGCGGCGGCGACAACATCGGCTACATCATCCCCTGCGAGGAGATTGAGTTGTTCCTCAAGGACGTCGGCGACGGCCGCTATGACGGCAAGCCCGCGATGTTCGACGCGCTGCAGACCTTTGAGAATCCCGCGCTGCGACCGTTCCTCAAAGTCGGCCGCGGCGTCGATGGCATGATCGTCACCCAGACGGACCCGGAAGATTCAAATTACCCGCTGAAACCGTGGGACATCATTACGCGCATCGGCGAGACCAAGATCGACAACGAAGGCATGGTGAAGGTCGGCGACATCCGCGTGCGCTTTCAGTATCTGATCCAGAAATACGCCCGCGACGGCCGCGTGCCGCTGTCGGTCGTGCGTGCCAGCGAGGAGATTAAAATCGAGCTCCCCGTCTCGCCTCAGCGCCCCATGCTGATCCCCGACCTCGACGGCAGTTACCCGTCCTACTTTGTCTACGGCCCGCTCGTCTTTTCCAACGCCACGCAGCTGTTTCTGGCCGGACTGGGCAACGCCGCCGTCGGGCTCGCCGCCGGCAAGAGTCCGCTCTCGGCGCGGCGGGCGGACCGCCCGGCCTTCCCCGGTGAAGCGCTGGTCGTCGTGTCGTCTCCATTTTTCCCGCACAAGCTCTCGAAAGGTTATTCGCAGGCGCAATCCGGCGTGGTCGAGAAAGTGAACGGCACCGCCATCAAGAATCTCGAACACCTCGTGGAAGTTCTGCGCGACCTCAGGGACGACTTCGTGACGTTCGAGTTTGCGGGCCGCCGCTACGAGACGCCGGTTTTCCCGCGCAAAGAGATGGTCGCCGCCACCGAGGACATTCTGAGCGACAACGGCGTCCGCGCCCAAGGCTCGGCCGATACGCTGGCAGTGTGGAACAAGACCGCCGCGAAACCGAAGGCCGAAAAAGCCACGCAGTGACTGCGCAAGCTGCGCCGCACACTTGCCAATCCCGGCAACGCTCTCAACGTTCGGGGCCTATGCATTTCGACAACCTTCAGCCCGGACTCTCCGCCCCGCTTCCGCGTCTTGATGACGACGATGACGACGACGAGAAGCACCAGGATGAACTGCTCGCAAAGAAGAATGCCCCGGTCGCGATGCTGATTCAGAAAAAGTTTCTCGATCAGCGGAAAATTTTCCTGTGGGGCGCGGTGACCGACGAGACGGCCAAAGACATCACGGAGAAGCTGCTCTACCTCGAGTCCTCTGCGCCGGGCAAAGACATCACGTTCTACATCAATTCTCCCGGCGGCTCGATCACCGCGGGCATGGCGATCTTCGACACGATGAAGCTGATTTCGTCGCCGATCACCGTGGTCGTCACCGGCATGGCCGCCTCCATGGGCTCCATTCTGCTGTGCGGCGCGAGCAAGGGTCGGCGTTTTCTCTACCCCCACTCCCGCGTGCTGATTCATCAACCGTTGATTTCCGGTCGCATGATCGGCCCCGCGAGCGACATCAACATTCAGGCAAAGGAAATGGAAAAACTGCGCCTCGAGTTGAATCACATTCTCTCCGTCACGTCCGGCCAGCCGATGGAAGTCATCAACCGCGACACCGATCGCGATTTTTATCTCAACGCCAAGGAAGCCATCGCGTATGGCTTGGCCGACAAGATCGTTGATAAGATCTGAAGCGAGTCGCTTCGCCTAACCTCTCAAAAGCGCGACCGCCTGGTCGCGCTTTTTTTATTTTTTCTCTGTCGCGCCGGTCGCTTCCATCCACTCGACCTGCCACGCGCTGGCCTGCGTATAATCTTTGGCTGACATCGCCGCCTTACGGGCATCGGGCAGCCACGCGACGCGCAGTTCCCGGGTCATGCCTGCGCGGCTGAGCAGATTTTTCCAGACCTCGAGCGCACGGGCGGGTCGCTCGCACGCCTGCAGTAACAACGCCGCTTCGCGGGCCAGCGCCCAATCGTTCACCTCGAGATCTTTCAGCAAGGGAGCAAAACCGAGTGCATTGCCCGCGCGATCCTTCTCCCCCGCATCCAGAAAGCGGCGCGCCAGCGCCACACCCACGGCAAAGCTGGGCACCTCGCGTTGCGCCGTGATCCCAAACGCCGTCGCCTCCTCGCGGCGCTCGGCCCGATCGAGCTCGTGCATTCGCCGCAACACCGCGTAGCCAGCAAAGCGTAGCGGCAATTTCGCCAGCTGGGCGATTTGCGTTTCAAGCGAGACGGCAAACGGCCGGTAGAGCGGATCACCGATGAGAATCGCCTGCCAGCTGAGCGCATTGAGCGAGTAATAGGCCGCGTCCACCAGATTCGCGCCGCGCGCGAGAGCCCGCAGCAGGAGATGCGGTTGGTGCGTGAATTGTAGATACGGCTCGTGCACGTTGCCGACGGTTGCGGTCACGCCGCGCGCCACCAACGGCCCCGTCCACCCGCTGCCCGTTTGCCGCAGGGTGGCGGCCGAGTAGCTATGGATGTGGAGCGCAATCGCGCCGGGCGGAAACCGGAAACCGGGCAGCATGAACGGCCCGTCGACGGTGCCCGAATACCACCCAAAATAGAGGACCGGCGCATCGATCCGCGCCGTCGGCGGCATCGTGGCATTTTCGCGGTCGATGCTCGTGTCGAAGCCCAGTTCTCCCAGCTGGCGGGCGGCCGCTTCGAGCCACGGATCGCCGACGTTGTCGCGATTCGCGATGTCGACATACGCCCGCCCCAACAGACCCGCGCGCTCGGCGGCCACCGCGCGATCCACCAAGCCATTGGCATCGTCGAACGAGGGACCATCGAGTCGCGAAACTTTCACCACTTGCGCCAGCTCAGCCGCGGCCGGACGCTCGTTTTGAAAAAGCGGATTGGGGATGAAGGCGTTGATCGGATAATTGGGGAGCGCCAGCAGGCTGAGTTCCGCATCGACCGCGCCCGCATTGGTCCGAAACTCCTCGCGCTTCGTGAGCGGCAGCACTTCCGCGAATAGCTCCGCATCATGGTTGATCCGCAACGGCACGCCGCGGCACACCACGAGCGCAGCGATGCGATGCTGATAAGGCGCGATTTTTTGCCGGCCCACCGCGTCCGTCAGCGCCATCGGAATGGCATCGATCCACTTTGCCGAAATCAAGTTCTCCACCAGCGGCTGCCAGAGAGTCGCGACGAACTCGCGCCAGGTGATGGTCTCCGCGAGTGGCAGCTTGAGCGCGATGATGTTCTCGACGGGCACCCCACGCACCTCCGCGTAATGTCGCGCGATGCGCAGCGAGTTGGGGTCCTCGCTGTTCGCGAGCAGGATGACCCGTGCCGCCAGATTCTCCTCGGCCGCTCCGACCCCCGCAGCCGCGGCCAGAAACCACGCAATGAAACACCAGCTGCGTATCATCGCGCCAGCCTCCATCCCAGACCGGTCGCCGCCAAGCAGAGCACCACTGAGAGCACCACGTTGGCCGCCGCGGCGCCCCAGTTGCCCTTCTGCATCTGCTCGAACGTCTGCCAGCTAAATGCAGAGAACGTCGTGAAGCCGCCGCACACGCCGACCACCCAGAAATTGTGCGCCCGGTTCGCCTCGCCCGCACTCAAACCGGAAAAGCGAGCCATCAGCGCACCGATCAGCAAACATCCCGCGACATTCACGGCCATCGTCGCCCACGGCAGACGGCCAGTGGGAACCAGGGCGCCCGCCCCGGCGCGCGCGACCGAGCCCAACGCACCACCCAATGCTACGAGGAACCAGGACGCCGCGCTCATCGCCTTGGGCGCGCGCGAGCGCCCGCAACGCATTGCCCTCGCCCGCGTTGGCCCCCTGCTCTCACGGCAAGGCTACACGGTCCACCCGCGGACCCGGGCTTCTTCACGGCGCGGATTTCTTCGCGGCATCCGCCCGTGCGGGCTGGCCGGTCGCGGCCGTCTGGCGCCGGATGAGACTGGTGCGCAGGAAAGTATCCGGCACAGCGTTGCGGTGGGCCGTGAGCCAGATCGACGAGAGCATCTGTCCGCCCTCGAGCAACCGGTCCTGCACGAACGCCCGCGTCTCCTCGGCCACCACGCCGCTTTCGCCCTGGCCCAGCTTGCCTTCCTTTTCCAACCGGTAAATCGACTCCACGTGCTGGTGCTGACTCTGTAGATACGCCACCACCGCGACAAACATCGGGTCGCGTCCATCGGGTCGGGCCGCAAGCGGGATCGCCGTGGCCGGTTGCACCCGCCCGGCGAGCTGGGGGAAGCGCAGGCCCGTTTTTCCAATGATGCCACCGTCAATCCATGAGTGCAGGCGATCCCACGAGGTGTAGCCCTTGGGATTGTCGCCGACCCAGCCGTTGTGATGCTTCGTGGTATGGAGCGGCTGCGCGCAATCACCGACATAGTGCGCCATCACGCCCATCACATAGAGGATGTTGGCCTGCGCGTTTAGAATTTCGTCGGGAGTGCCCAACTCCTCGAAAACCT
>JANPIT010000215.1:0-5076 GCA_031425115.1 Opitutaceae bacterium
GACCTCGCGCGTGGATCCGACCATGGCGAAACGGCTCGCGGAACGCGGCGTGGTATCTGTGTTCCTCGACTCGGGCGGGCCCGGCCCCCGCAAAAGCAACATCCGGCTCGACTACGGCAAGGGGGCAGGGGAGGCCGTGCGATACCTGCACACGCTCGGGCACCGGCGCTTCGCTCTGATCGCGGGCCCGCAGAATCGGGCTTCGCACCTGGCCTACCGCGAAGCGGTCGAAGCCGCGCTGAAAAAACTCGGCCTCAAGCTCCGTGTCGTCGAAGGAGAAAACGACGCCGCCAGCGGCGCCGCCGCGGCCGCTCGCCTGCTCACCGTGACCGAGCTGCCGACGGCGGTCCTCTGCAGCAACGACGTGACGGCCCTCGGCGCCATGCGGGCCTTTTTCAAATGCGGTCTGCGCGTGCCCGAAGACATCTCCGTGGTCGGTGCCGACGACATCCCGTTTGCCGAGCTCGCTCATCCACCCCTAAGCACCGTGCGCATCCCGCGCGAGCGGCTGGGCACGCTCGCGCTGGAACTCCTGCAAACCATGCTGAAGTCGAAGCGCCCTAGCGGCACCGAAAACGTGCTCGATACCGAACTTGTGATCCGGGAATCCACGGGACCGGCCAAAGCTCCGGCCCGCCCCTGAGCGGCTTTCCGGGGGCGGCCGGAGATTCGGGCCAAGTTGGGAAACTTCTCATTCCGTCACGACATAAGTTTTGGACTGTCCCGGGTAGCGTAGCGACCTCCGGGCGCGACAGATGCGGCCAGCCCTCGAAGAGAGCCGCGCCCGGTGGTCGCGGCTCTACCTTCCCGGTCGCACTGCAGTCAAAAAAGCCGGCGCAGCTGGCTTGAGGCAAGCGATTGCCGTGCACTCGCACTCAACGTTTCTATTTCGCTTGCCCGGCCATACGGGAGAGATAGGCAAGCGCTTGCCCAATGGCCGCGTCAGCTCGCTGCCGGCCCAAGTTTTGCATGACTCCCTCTCTCATCGCCGGCCCGTATCTCGCCGACCTCCTCATCCAGCCTGACGCCTTGCGCGAGGTGTGCACGGGGCTTGCGCGGCGAACCTTGGCCGACGATGTGGCGGGTGGCCTTCGTTCGGGCCGATTCCGGCGCGTGGTGTTGACGGGGATGGGCACCTCCCTGCACGCGCTTTACCCACTGCACCTGGCCCTGAGCGAGCAGGGGCATGCCTCGTTCCTTCACGAGACTTCCGAACTCCTTCTGGGCTTCGGGCCACTCCGGGCCCGCGATACGCTCCTCGTTGCCGTTTCCCAATCCGGCGAGAGCGCCGAAATCGTGGGCCTGATGAACCACGCCGCGGCTTTCGGCCACGTGGTCGCGGTGACTAACAATCCCGCATCCTCGCTCGGCCGCGCCGCCGGCACGGTGCTGCCGATCCAGGCGGGCCCCGAGAACACGGTGTCCTGTAAGACGTATATCAATACGCTCGGTGTCCTGTCGTGGCTCGCCGCGGCGCTCACCGGCCGCGATCTTGCTGCGGCGACGGCGGAACTCGTAGCGGTAGTGCCACTGCTGCGCGGCTACCTCGATCGCACCGGGGACCACGTCGCTGCGCTGGGCGAACGCCTGTCCGGCGTGCGCAGTGTCTTCGTCACCGGCCGCGGCGTCTCCCTTGCCACCGCCTGGACCGGCGGACTCATCCTGAAGGAGTCCACCCGGCAGCCGGCCGAGGGCATGAGCTGTGCGGCCTTCCGGCACGGGCCCTTCGAGATGATTAGCGACGAGATTCTGGTCCTCGTGCTGGCCGGCGACGCTCGCGTGGATTCGCTGCACCGGCGACTGGCAGCCGAGATCGTGCACGGCGGTGGCCGGGCCGTGGTGATTGCGGCGGTGGATGCGTCGGCCGAAGTGTTTCGACTGCCGCTGGTGCCGCCGGGATTGCTTCCGCTGGTGGAGATCCTGCCCGTGCAAATGGTCTCGCTCGCCCTGGCCGCGCGAGACGGCCGCGAGGCCGGCCGTTTCGAGCGCGCCTCGAAAATCACCACCGCCGCGTAATTCGCTGCCATGAACGCCGTCCCCCCTTCCCGTCGTGCTCCGCCCGCCTGGTTGATCTACGCGCTCGTCGCGGCGGTCTGCTGGGGCATCTGGGGTGTGCTCGCCAAAGGCCCGAGCCGCGAACTCTCCGGCTGGATGACGCAGATCCTGTTCACATTTGCGCTTATTCCGTCAGTGATTTTCGCGGCATGTTCGAAACACGTCCGCACCGGCACCGACAAACCGCGCGGCCTCTTCTGGGGCTTCGTGTCTGGGCTGCTCGCCGCCGCCGGCAATATCGCGTTCTACCTCGCCCTCGAAAAGGGCGCAGAGACCGCGATCGCGATCCCGCTTACCAATGTCTATCCGCTCGTCACGATTGTGATCGCGTGGTTTTGGTTCAAGGAGCGGCTCAACGGCGTGCAGGCCTTCGGGATCGCGATTGCTGCCGCCGCGATCGTGTTGCTTAGCGGGGAGGCGAAAAACCTCGGCGATCCTGCAGCCGTGCTCCGTCGCATCGGGCTCAACGCGTGGATGGGCTACACCCTGGCCGCGATGTTTTTCTGGGGCGTCTTCAGTGCCACGCAGAAGGTATCCACGAATCACATATCGGCGGAGTTATCGTATCTCGCGTGGTGCGGGGCGTTCGTGCCGATCGCCCTCTGGATCGTCGCGACGAAGCCGCTTAACTGGTCCGGTCTCACGACGCCGATGCTTTGGTCTGGCCTCGCCGCGGGCGCGCTCAACAGTTTCGGCGTCATCGCCGCCTTCGCCGCGTATCGCTACGAGGGCAAGGCCTCGATCGTCACCCCGCTCGCCGCCGCTGGCCAACCGGTGGTCACCGTCGTGCTCGCGTTGGTTGTCCTCGGTGAGCGCATCGGCGCGCCCGAAGCCGCCGGCGTCGTGCTCGCGATCGTCGCGGCGATAGCGCTCGCGTGGGAGCGACCGCGCGCCGCCGCATAGATCGACGAGATCTCACACTATTCTTCCGACTCACCTTCTGTCACCTGCATCACCATGAACAACCCACGACCCACCCGCAAAAACGCCCCCGGCCTGAGCCGATTTACCCGCAGGATTGGCCTCCTGCTCAGTTGCACCGCCGCGGCCTCTTCGTTCGCGCAATCCGTGCCGCCGCCCACGAGCGTCTCGACTGACAAATCTGCCGAGGATTCGGCCATTCTGCTCAGCCCGTTCATGGTTCAAAGCGAACGCGACAACGGCTACCAAGCCACGTCAACGCTGGCCGGCACGCGCTTGAACACACCCGTCAAGGACGTCGGCGCCTCGATCTCGATCTACACGAAGGATTTTCTCACCGACATCGGCGCCACCAATGCGCAGGACGTCCTGATTTATGCGACGGGCATGGAAGCCGCCGGTCCCGGCGGCAATTTCTCGAACGCCACCGGCGGCAACATCAACAACGACCAGGTCGTCGGCGATGGCCAGCGCAACGCCCCGCAAAACCAGTCGCGCACCCGCGGCCTCGCGTCGCCAAACTCCACCCGCGGCTACTTCACGATCGATTACGGCTTCGACGGCTACAACACTGACAGCGTCACCGTCATCCGCGGCGCCAATGCCATTCTCTTCGGCGTCGGCAGCCCCGCCGGCGTCGTCGACTCAACGCCGAGCAAGGCTGACCTGAACCGCGACAAGAACCGCCTCGAGTTCCGCTACGGCAATAACGACGCGATGCGCGCGTCGATTGATATCAACCGGGTGCTGATTCCCAAGAAGCTGGCCTTCCGTCTGGCCGCCCTCGCGGACGAGGAGCGCTACAACCAGCGCCCCGCCTTCGAGAACAAGCGCCGCCTCTACGGCACCGCCACGTTCGAGCCCTTCAAGAGCACGGCGCTGCGCGCGAGCTTTGAAACCGGATACACTCGCGCCAATCGCCCGTTCAACGTCCTGCCGTTCAACAGCATCTCACGCCAGTGGTATGCCGCCGGGCGGCCCACCTTCGACTGGAATTTCTACGACGATCCCGCGCGCAACCCCAATGCTGCCACCCAGGACGCGGGCGTGATCTTCACCGCCAGCCCCGCCAGCCGCCTCATCGGTCAGGCCCAGATCTTCGGCGCGATCGTCACGCCGTTTGCGACGACCTCCTCGGCTACCCCCGATCGCAGCTTCCGCAGCACGCTCTCCACCGGCACGGGCCTCCACGCCGTCCGCAACGGCATCGTCCAGCCGCAGGTGAACCGCGACGCCACCTTCGACTCCATCGCGTTCTACGAGACCTTCAATGTCGGTGAGATTCCCGCCGGCTTTTATCCGGACAACCGCCGCCCCGCCGGCATCAAGTTCCAGGGCTTCGGCGATTTCAGCGCCTTCGACTGGCAGAATCACCAGATCGACGAGACCGGCCGCCAGAACGACAGCTTCCACACCGCGACCTTCTCGTTCGAGCAGCGCGGCTGGGACGATCGCCTCGGCGTCGAGGCGGCGTATTTTGTTCAACGATACGACAACCGGAATCGCAACTCCTTCTTCGGCACGCAGGGCAACGCCAACCATGTCCGCATCGACGTCAACGCCTACCTGCCCGACGGCCGCGTGAACCCGAATGTCGGCCGCCCCTACGCCGTGATGAGCCAGCAGCAATACGGTAACAGCCTCAACGACCGCCACACGCTCCGCGTCACGCCGTTCGTCCGCTACGACACCAAGGAAATCTCGCCGACGCTCGGCAAATGGCTGGGCCGGCACACCCTCACCGGCCTCGGCGAGCGCGCCGTCAATCAGGCGCTCTCCTACACCACCAAGCTCGCGACCGATGGTGCCATCGCCGAGCAAATCAGCACCAACATCGCGAGCTTCAACCGGCTCCCGAACTTGCTGGTCTACCTCGGGCCCTCCATCCTCGACGGTTCGCCGCTCCGGCTGAATCCCATCCAGACGCGCGCCATCCAGGACGGGCTCACGAGCGAGACGACGATCTTCAACGCGCCCGTCGGCACGCCCGCCACCACGCAGGCCGTCACCGGCACCACGCCCACGCGGCTGAAGGAAATCTTCAACGGCGGCACGCGCTTCCGCGAAACCATCACCTCCACCGCCGCGGTGCTGCAAAGC
>JANPIT010000216.1:0-3130 GCA_031425115.1 Opitutaceae bacterium
CGAACGCGTGGCGATTTGGAGGGAGCTCGACCAGGCCTACGTCGCCCGCACCGGGCGCCCCTCGATCAACACCCAGACCCTGTATGATCGCAACCAGGCGTTCGGCACCGTGACCGTCGGGCAGCGTATCGCGCAATCCGATACCGAGCTGGCGCGGCTGCGGCTCGAGGATCAGCAGTCCTATGGCAATCGCCCGCATAAGGCCAATCTTTGGACGCGCTACTCCTTCAGCGCCGGGCCGCTCAAGGGCCTCGCGGTCGGCGGCGGCTGGCGTTACCAAAGCGGCAACGTGGCCGGCGTGCAGCTTGCGACCGCGCGCCAGTTGATCGGCAACGCCCGCTCCCTCGGCGATCTGTTTTTCCAATACCGGACCAAGGGCCTCGCGGGCCTGTGGCCGGAAAAGGCCCGCATCACCTACCAGCTCAACATCACGAACCTCCTCGACGATCGGACGATCATCGCCACCAAGCTCGATATCGACAGCGTGACCAACGTGATCTTTGTGCGCCGCGGTTTTCGCGAGGACCCGCGCGCCTTCGCGTTCTCGCTCCGGGCGGATTTCTGAGAACATGCGCCACCTTTAGCTCGATCCGTTACCGTCCGTCGCACGTTTGCCAATGATCCATCGCCCGCTCATCGCCGCGCGTCTCGCGACTCCGTGGCTTGTCCTGACGCTCAGTGCCTGCGTGCCGCTTTACGCGCAGACCGTCGACTACTTCTCCGACAACGGCTACGGCAACCCCGTCAGCACGATGCAGCATCCGGCGGCCGAGCACATCAACGGCGTGACCTATGTCGCCTATTCCGGCCCGCACGAGGACCCGCATGTCGCCGCCTACCATCACGCCACCGGCAAATGGGTCGGACCCGTCCAGGCCGGCGTAAATCCCATGGGCAAATCCCCCGACCAGATCGACCCGGGTGAACTCGACAACCATGGGCGGCCGGCGCTGATCGTGGACCGTCAGGGCTATATCCATCTCATCTTCGGCGGGCACGGCGGCGAGCCTAGCTTCGGCGAAAACAAATTCGGAACGCCCGGCAAGGGCCGGCAGATCCACGTCGTTTCCCAAAAGCCTGGAGACATCTCGGCGTGGAAGGTCCTGGAGAACGTCTCGCCCTTCGGCACCTACAGTCAATGGGTCAAGCTGGCGAGCGGCGACCTGTATCTGTTTTATCGACACGGTTCCCATCGCAGCGATTGGGTCTACCAGAAATCGACGGACAACGGCCGCACGTTCGCCCCCGAAGTCTCTGTGCTCAAACACAAGCGCAGCGCCGACAAGCTGACCGTCGACGACACGTGGTATGCCTGGTTCGAAAACGGTCAGGGCGACACCATCACCGCGTCCTATGTTTGTCACCCCTGCGCCAATCCGGGGCACAACGCCCACCGCAACAATACCTATTACATGCTCATGGATTGCCGGGACGGCTCGTGGACGAATGTGCAGGGTGCGACGTTGACCCTGCCCGTGACCAAGGAGTCCGCGGACAAGCTGACGCTCATTCAGGCGACCGGCAGCGAAAAATCCAACCACGGCACCTGCCACGTCGATGCCGATGGCCGGCCGCACCTTTTCTTCCGATTTCCTCGCGGTGAAGTGCGTTACTATCGCTGGGACGGGAAGACCTGGCTGAATCCCACGACCGTTGCAGACGCCAGCGGCGGAGGCCACGACGGGGACTTCATCATCGATTCACCGCTAAAGGTCCGGATGCTCCTCGACCAAAACCATGCCGGCACCGGCTCGGTCGGCTGGTGGAATACCACCGACGGCGGGCGGACGTGGACCAGAGGTGCGGAACTCATCGCGCTCAAAGATGCATCGTTTGAAACGACCACGTTGGTGCGCAACGCCCACCCGGATGCGCGCATGCTGCTGGCCTCGAAGGTGGCCAACCAAGAGCATCTCTATCATCGCATGTATCTCGTCGGCGATCGGGGACCGCTGGGTCGTCCCGCCGCCGAGGCCAGCCATTTGGGCGACCGGCTCGAGCAGATCAAGGCGTTGCCCAAGGGAACGCCCAAGCTCGAAGCCAAGCGGAAGAAAAAAGCGGGGCTGGCGGAAGACGAACCTTGAGCGCGCACTGCGCCGCCTGGACGGAATGACGGATGTTCACTTCCGCATGTCGCCGCCAACGCGGGCTTCTCCGCAGGTATTCAACGCCGAACCTTCGCCCTCGGCTTATCACGCGCTCCAAGGCCGCCCCAAAACCCTGCGCTATTTCCGGTCCAGAAACTTCACGACCGCTTCCGTGCGCGATTGGACGTGGAGCTTTTCGTAGACCGCATGGATGTGCGTGCGCACTGTGCTCATGCTGATCCCCAGTTGGTCGGCGATTTCCTTGTAGAGAAATCCTTTGCTGAGGAGTCGGAGAATCTCGTTTTCCCGTTTGCTGAGCTGGCCCATTTCGCCCGGCGCTTCCCGCAGGCCGTGGAAATGCGCGACCACCTTGCGCGCGATCTGCATCGACATCGGCGCGCCGCCAGCGTGGACGTGAGCCACCGCTTCGATGATTTCCGCGGCCGGCATTTTCTTCAGCAGGTAGCCATTCGCGCCGGCCTTCAACGAATCGAAGATGAGGTCACTCTCCTCGTAGGTTGTGAGCATGAGGACGAGCATTTCGGGACACAAACGCTTCAACTGCCGCACGCATTCGATCCCGCTCATGCCGGGAAGATTGATATCCACCAGCGCCACCTGCGGCACCTCGGTCGGAATTCCCTTCAACGCGTCTTCTCCCGTCGCATACGACCGCAGGCATTCGATGCCGGGCGCGCGTTGCAGCAATTTGGTCAGGCTTTCCCGAGTGCCGGCATTGTCTTCCACGAGGGATACTTTGATGGTCATCGGCGTTCGTGCGGCTGAAGCAGCGAATGGAAGTTGAAGCCGGACGTAGCCACTACAACCGAACAAACATACGACCCCATCACATCGGGCGCCCGCCGATCGGGACTTTGAATTCCAACCGCGTGCCGCCTCCGTCCTTCTGCTCAATCCGAAACTCCCCGCCCACCGCTTCCATCCGCTGACGCATGTTCCGCAGGCCATCGCCTGGGGAGAGTTCGGGCGAAATCCCCAGTCCGAGGCCGTCGTCTTCCACGACCACCCGGAGCAAATTCGTC
>JANPIT010000217.1:0-2650 GCA_031425115.1 Opitutaceae bacterium
CGCTTTGTCGATGTTGTCCTGCTGCGCGTAGTGCTCCGACTCGATCAAGTAAGAGGAAATCGCCGCGTCCGTCGTCGCGTATTTTTCACGCAACGCCTTGAGCGTCTCGAGCGCCGCCGCTTCCTGATTGAGCGCCAGCTCCGCGCGCGCCTTTAGCAGCACCGCGGTGCTTTCGATTTCGCTTCTCAGACCGGGCTCGATCGCCAGCGGCGTCGCAAGCAGCGCATCGATGCGCTTGATCGTCTCATCGGGCTCGTTGCCATCAAACGCCAGCCGCGCGTGCAGCCACCGCATCCGCGCGCGCAACTCGGGCTTCAGCGCCGCCCCGCCGTCGTCCGGCTCACGCAGCAGCGCATTCACGCGCGCCTGGGCTTCCTTCACCCCCGCCGGTCCCTGCAACTGCAACGCGCGCGCCAGGCTCCATTCCGCCTCCCAGCGATTCTGCAAATCGAACGCCGGATCGGCCGCGAGTTGGTCCAGTGCGCGGCCCGCCTCGCCGGAACCGGATTTAATTTCCGCCAAAACGCGCTGGAACATCAATGCGCCCGCTGCGCCCGGTGCCAACTCCATGGGGCGTTCGCGAAGCACCGCCGCATACGCGTCGGCGGCGAGCCGGAAATCGTTGCGATCACCCGCCGCGAGCCCCGCGCGAAATCGCGCCTCCGCTTCCAGCACCGCCAAGTCGGTGCGCGCGCGCGCGACCTTGGCAGCGTTTCCGCCGGCCGCCGTGCCCCCCGGCGCGAACTCTGCGCGCGCCTTCTGCGCGAAATCCGCCGCGAGTCGGAAGCGCCCCTGCTCCCACGCCGATTGCGTCAGGACGCCAAGCGCATGCACGCGCAGTGGCGACCGCGGAAACTGACTCAACAGCGCGTTCGCGTCCTGCTCGGCCTGCACGAAATCTTTCTCCACCAGCGCGAGCTGCGCCCGATAATAAAGCAGGCTCTCCTTGATGGGATGATCGAGCTTCGACTCGATGAGCTTCTTCAGCAGCTCGCGAAACACGCGTCGCTCCGCCTCGCCCGCGGATTCCGCAGCGAGCAATTGCAGTGCTTGCCGCTGACGCTCGGGAGAATTGCCGTTCTCGACGAGCTGATTGAGCGCGTTGCGTCCTGCGCCCGTGCGCGACTTGTCGCCGATGATCCCCAGCATGAGCCGCAAGCGGTCCCACCAGACTCGCTCCTGCCGCTGCACCGGCAGCAACACGCTTTGCAGGAACGTCACCGCCTCGCTTTTCCGCCCTGATTTGTCGAGGCCCACCGCATAGCTTTCGGCAAAGCCATAGCCTACCTCCGTGCCGCGCATCCGCTCGTAAGTTTCGCGCGCCGTTTTCAAATCCAACTCGGTGGGCGTCCCGAGCCGCATCCGCAATCGCTCCGCCGAAAGTTGGAAACGCGCCTTCGCCAATTCGGTCGGCGCGCCGTTCTCGGCCCGCACATAAAAACTGTTCGCCCGGCCGACTTCCCGCACCGGCGCCAGGTCGACCATCTCGCCTTGGAAAAACCAATACCACGGATAATCCGTCTCCGGCAACTCCGGCTCCTTGATGGCCGCGAGCGCGGCACGCGCCACTTCGATCTTGTTTAACTGCACCGCGGCGAGGCCCAACCGGAGATGCCAGGCCGCGCTGCGCGGTTCCGGTATTTCCCCAAGCACCTTCTCTGCTTCCGCCGGCTGCCCGGCGTCCAGCAGCGCCGTGGCCAGGGCGATCGTCAGCGCGGAGCGGTCCGCGCCCGCGACGTCACGGGCTTTCCGATACAGATCGACCGCCAGGAGCGGGAGACCGAGATCCTGCGCCCGCTGCGCGGCGGCTAGCGTGACGGAGCTGACTCCGGCCGACGGCATCGACAACGTGCGCACGAGCGGCGCCGGCGGGTTGAGCGCACCCGCATTCTGCGCCCGCACGCCGCCTACGAGCACGAGGGCACCCGCCCCACCGGCCAGAAGTTTTCGTAGTCGCGTCACGCGGTCGTCACGTTGTTGAGCGCGCTAGAAACAATCAACCGCGTTGTAAATAGTTCCGTCTCGCGCGGCATCCCAATCGCGACACAGACTGCGCGCAGTTCGTTCCAGCATTCCCATCCCAGGTATTTTTATGAGCCCTCTCCTTATCGCTCTCATCGTCGTTGGCGCCCTCGCCCTTTTCGCCGTGATTTGGATCGTCGGGACCTACAACTCCCTCGTCACGCTGCGCAATCGTTTCAAAAACGCGTTCGCGCAAATCGACGTCCAACTCAAGCGCCGCTACGACCTGATTCCCAATCTCGTCGAAGTCGCGAAAGGTTACATGAAGCACGAACGCGAGACGCTCGAGGCCGTGATCAAGGCGCGCAACATCGCCGCCGCCGCCGCGCAGAGCGCCGCCGCGAATCCCGCCGACGCCAACGCCATGAAGAGCCTCGTCTCCGCCGAGGCCGGTCTCGGCGGCGCGCTCTCGCGCCTCATGGTCGTCTCAGAGCAGTATCCAGATCTCAAGGCCAACCAGAACATGATGCAATTGACCGAGGAGCTGACCTCGACGGAGAACAAGGTCTCGTTCGCGCGGCAGGCTTACAACGACAGCGTCATGTCCTACAACAACGCCCGCGAAGTCTTTCCCGCCGTCGCTGTCGCCGGCATGCTCGGCTTCCTGCCCGCGGAACTTTTCAAGATC
>JANPIT010000218.1:0-2272 GCA_031425115.1 Opitutaceae bacterium
CTGCGCATCCGGCTCGTCGCGGAACGCGACCACGACGCCCTCCGCTTCGAAGTAGCCAACTCGGGAATCTTCTCACACGAGCCCGCGCCGGGCGTCACCAGCACCAGCATCGGGCTCGAGAATCTTCATCGCCGGCTCGACCGCTATTACCCGGAAGCTCACACCTTCGCCATCGGCCAGGAAGGCGAGTGGGTCGTCGCGCGGTTGGTGCTCGATCGTTCTCGTTCTGTTGGATCGAAACGCTAAACAGGAGAACGAGGAACGATTACGAAGAACGAGAACGATTTCGAAACCATGCCCCGCGTTCTCCTGATCGACGACGAGCCCCCGGCTCGCGCCACGCTCCGCCAGCTCCTTTCCGCGCATCCCGAGGTCGTCATCGTCGGAGAGGCCGGGCTCATTCCCCAGGCGACCACGCTGCTGGAGCGCAGCGATTACGATCTCGTGTTTCTCGATGTGCAGCTCCGCGGCGGCACCGGCTTCGATCTCGCGCCGCTCGTGCGCGAGGGCGCGCGCATCATTTTTGTCACCGGTTTCGATCAGCACGCGCTCCGCGCGTTCGAGATCAACGCCCTCGACTACATCCTGAAACCCTTGCAACCGGAGCGACTCGCCGCGGCGCTCCGTCGCGTCACGGGCGCCAAGCCGCCCGCGGCGGAAACGCTCACTCCGGCCCTGCCAGCCCTCGCGCCCGGCGACACGGCTTACGTCAAGACCGGGCCCGGCACCATGCGGTTCGTCTCCCTGCCGGCGATCGTCACCATTTTTTCTGCGGATAACTACTCGGAGGTCCACGTCGCCAACGGCGAGCGTATCCTCACCCGCCAGACGCTCGCCGCTTGGGAGGCGCTGCTGCCGGTTTCGCATTTCATGCGCGTCCATCGCTCGCTCATCGTGAACATCGCGCGCATCGACGGCATCGCCCACGAGGGCCGCGATCGCACGTTGCTTCGTCTCGTTGACCGCCGCGAGCCCGTCGCGGCGCGTCGCGAGGAATGGCCCCGGCTGCGGGCGCGCCTTCTCGCACTGCGCCCCGGCAACGTCCCGCCGGAATAGCGCGTGCTGGCGTGTTTTTCGCGCCGCGGAGTTCCCCGGGTTCGCCCCTAAATCCGGGCTAAGCGCCACAAATTCAGGGGAAACCGCCACTCACGAATGGAGTGCCGGCGTAAAAGCGCGCTGGCTCCGCGACCGTGAATGGTTCCCCGCTTTCTCTGCAGGCTTTCTCCGCGCTGTGCACCTGGCGTTGGCTCGTGGCGCTGTGTGCTGCGCTGGCCGGAGTGATGACGGTCGCGGCCTTCCCCCCCGCGCCGCACTACACGATCTATGGCGTCGTGCGCGATCAAGTCGGCGCCACGCTGCACGTCGAAGGCGCGCAAATCGTGCTCCTCCGCGACAACACCGAGGTCGGTCGCACGTTCATTTCCAAGGAGCTCACTGGCGATTACAATTATGAGCTGAACCTGCGCATCGACCATAACCGTGCGGTCACTCGTGCCTACACGACCAAGGCCATTCCCGCCGAGGGCGTTTTTTCCCTCTATGTCGACCTGAACGGCCAGCGCTTTTATCCCATCGAGGTCTCCGGCACCCTCCGCGCCGGCCACGGCGGCGAACGCGTTCGCCTCGATCTCAATCTCGGCGCCGACACCGATGGCGACGGTCTGCCCGACGCCTGGGAGGAATGGCAACTGCACCAGGCGGGCCACGCGCGCGGGAGCTCGGGCTGGAATCTCGCCCTGATCGATCGGAACGGCGACTTCGACGGCGACGGCACGTCCAACTATCTTGAATACATCGCCGGCACCTTTGCGGGCGATGCCACCGAGCGCTTCGAGCTGAAGCTCACCGGCAAATCCACGACGACGGTGGCGTTCGAGTTCTTCGCGATTACCGGCAAGGTCTACTCGATCGAGCAAAGCGCGGATCTAAAAACGTGGGCTCCCGCCGCCTTCGCGCTCACCCCCGGCGGCGTCACCACAACGCTGCACAAGGCGGCCGCCGTCGCTCTGCAGCCCGCTTTCGTGGCGGTCCTTCCCGGCCAGTCCCGCTTCTACCGCCTCACCGTTCGATGAAAACTTTCCTCACATTTTTCCGAGGTGGAGTGGCTTGCCCCCAAGACGCTGAGTTGGGAGCCCTCGAACGCCCTGAAAGCGCGTTGAGGACAACACGCTCCACCCCAATCTCCCTCCCTCCGTCTCTCCGTCTCGCGTTCTTCTCCGTCTTCCTCGTCTTCACCTCCGCCGCCCGCGCCCAGTGGCAAACCACCGCCTAC
>JANPIT010000219.1:0-3153 GCA_031425115.1 Opitutaceae bacterium
ACGAAGTTCAGGTTGTGCGAAACCTCGATGAAACGCACGCCGCGCTCAACCAGCCGTCGCGCCAGCAGGCAACGCTGCCCAAACTCGCCGCCGTAACCCGCGCGCAAATCCGCCCGCTCTTCGTCGAGCCGGAAGCTCCGGTTGAACTCCGGACTGCTCAACTTCAGGCTTTGATCGATCGCCGTATCGTAATCGCTTTGACGCGGATCCTTCGGGGCGGGCGCGTTCGTGCGCAGGCCGGTGAGCAGCGCCTCGCGCCGGGCCTGGCGCTCCGGCGTAATCCCGTCCGGCCGCGAGAGTCCCGCGGGGCCCTGACTTGTATCGGTGAGATAAAGGTAGCTCGCCCGCGCACCCAGAAAGCCGGGACCGCGCGTGATATTGGGATATCCAATTAATACATACGGCGGCACGCCATCGAGCGCCGCCCGACGCTCATGTGCGATGACCGAGCCCAGCGACGGGTAAACGACCGTGCCGCTCACCTGCCGTCCCGTGTGCATCCGGTTCGTGGCCGCCGCGTGCTCGTCGATCACATCATGAAACACGGTGCGCACCGCCGTCACGCGGTCCATCAGCGGCGCCACCCGATGGAGGTGCTCGCACACTTCGACGCCACGCACGGCCGTCGGGATGCTGTTGTAATAAGAGCCGGCTAATTTCTTGGCCGGATCCCCGCGCCGCTTGGGATCGAAGGTGTCGATCTGCCCCATGCCCCCGCCCAGCCAGATGGAAATGACATGCTCGGCCTTGCCTTTGAGCAGCGCAGCGGTGGCGGCGGACGACGCCGCGGCGCGGCTGAATACCGGGACGGCGAGGGCACCGGCGGAGGCGGAGATAAATTCGCGGCGATTCATGAGAGAGAAAGTGTAGGGGCGCAGGCTTGCTGCGCCCTTGGTTCGCCAACCGGACGGACGCAGCCAGCCTGTGCCCTTACAAATAACTGAATCGAGTTTCTCACGGCAGCCAGATGAACTCCCGGGTGTTGACGAGGCTCCAGACCACATCCTCGAGCGCTTCGCGCCACTCGGGCCGCAATCGCGGGTCTGCCGGCGGGCCAACGCGCGCGCGCTGTTCCAGCTCGAGTTTCACCGAGTTGGCCTCAGGCATCAGATGATTCGACCAAGCCACGGCCGGTAGCGCCGCCAGCGCTGCCACCGGTTTTCGTTCCGCCGCCGGCAGCACGCGCGCCGCAAAGCCCGGGGTCAGCGCACGCACCAGCGGGGCCCGCTCGGCCGCGATCGGGAGTCGACCGTAGTAGCGCACGAACACGCTCTCGACGAGCGCGTCGGGCGACGCAGCGTTCACCGCGAGTTCCGCCAGTTCGCTGCCGTCTACAGCGCGTGTGGTCCAAACGGATACGAGACTGTTCGCCAGCACGCCCGGCTGCAGGACGTTCGCATCCGTCTCGCGATCGGTCCGCGGATTCTGCCGCGAACCCGTCCAGCCAAACGCCTCCAACACATCGGCGACGGCCTGCGCGCGGGGAAGATTCAGACTCGGGCGGTCACGCTCATTCGAAAGACTCGCGAGCATCCACGCCCGGCGGGGCGCCCCGAGGGAGATGAAGGAATCCGCCGGCCGCCGCGCATCAGCGTCGAGCGTGATCTCCTCGACGTCGAGCGGTTGACCCGAGACCGCAAAGAGCGAGTCGACCACCTGCTCCGCCGTGAGGCGGCGCGCATCGGGGGCGGCAAAGAAGCGCTGCTCAGCGGGAGCCGCGAGATTTTTTCCGGTCGCGGCCCGTTGATAGGTCTGCGACGTGAGAATGAGCCGCGCGAGCTGCCGTAAATCGTAGCCGTTTCCGACGAACTCCCGCGCGAGCCACGCGAGCAACTCAGGATGACTCGGGACCCGGCCCTCCCAATCATGCGCCGGCTCGACGAAGCCCGCCCCGAGCAGCCGCTTCCAGACGCGATTCACCACCACTTGGGCGAAGCGCGTGTTCTGCGGTGCGGTTACCAGGGCGGCGAGGCGCTCGCGTGTGTCCTTCGGGTTCCGCATCAACGCATCGAGCGCCCCATCGTCGGCCGCGCCCGTCAGGGCGGCGAAGGGCCACGCGGGCGCGATCGATTCCTTGGGTTGCAGCGTAACCTTGATGAGCGACTCGCGCGCTTTCTTCTCGAAGAACGCCGGGGGCACCGTGCTCGAGGCCGGCACCGTCACGGCTTTTCGCTCGAAGAGCGCGGCGAGGGAGTAGAGGTCGCGCTGCTTGGTGCTGTGATAAGGCGAATCGTGACAGCGCGCGCACTGCAGCTCGATCCCGAGAAATGCCGTGGCCACGATGTGCCCCTTCGCGGCGAACGGCGCGTCGTTATCCGCCGCGAGTCCAAAGCCCGCGCTGCCGCCTTCGCGCTCGCTGCCGCGCAGCAGAATCAACTCGGTCACGAGTCGGTCCATCGGCTTATTGTCGCGCAGCGACTCGTAGAGAAACCAGCGGAACGGGCCCGTGTTGTTGAGGCTCGGCTTCAGCATGCTGGGATTCTCCGCGAGCACATCCTGCCAATAGCTCACCCAGTGGTCAGCCCAACGCTCGTCGGCGAGCAGTCGATCGATGATTTTCTCCCGCTTGTCCGGGGCGCCGTCGGCGAGAAACGCGCGCACCTCACGCTCCGTCGGCGGCACGCCCACGGTATCGAAATAAACCCTACGCAGAAACGCCGCGTCGTTGAGCGTCGGCGCCACCGCCACCGCGTCGGCCGGCAGCGGCGCCGCCGGCCAGACCGCGCCGGCAGTGATCCACGCTTCGAGGATTGCGATCTGCTCGGGCTTGAGCGGGTCGCCCTTCGGGGGCATCCGCTCCTCGTCGTCATGATGTCGAATCCGCGCGAGCAACTCGCTCCCGGCCGCGTCGCCCGGGACAATCGCGGGCCGTTTCGATTCACCGCCGGCGAGCGCGGACGCGCGCGTGTTGAGTTTCAAGCCACCCTTCTCTTTCTCCCCGTGACAGCGAAAACAGCCGTCGCGCAAGATCGGTAGCACTTGCTCATGAAAGTGCTTCGCATCCGCCGCCGGAGTTTTCGCCGCGTCTGCCACCGCCTGATGAATTTTTGCGCCGAGAAACGCATCCACCGGGTGCGGCGCACCCCCGGGCACGGCCGGCACCGCGACCTGCTGCGTCCAGGCGTGCGCGACGTCGCGCCGTTTCTGCCAGAA